>NZ_JACEGK010000178.1:0-13691 GCF_056859195.1 Streptomyces sp. NH27 | reverse complement strand
CTCACAACCCGCCCCACCCCGGGCGCCGTCTCCCCGGGCGCCGTCTCCTCGCCGCCACGCCGCCTAACCGTTTTGCCGTTCCCCCGACCCATCCCCTATGCTTCCCGGGTCCCCGAAGTGCGCCGCAAGGCCACCACGGCAGGCCCTCGCCCTCATCGTCTAGTGGCCCAGGACGCCGCCCTTTCAAGGCGGTAGCACGGGTTCGAATCCCGTTGGGGGTACCACCAAATCCTGCACGTTCACGTGCAGTGCAGTGCCGCAGCGGACCGGCCGGCACGGGCCGGTCGTCGTTCTCTCGACCGGCCGGCCGGATTCCGGCGGACGCTGTGATCGCACCCGCCGGGACCCGTGGTGCCCTGGCGCTCAGATGTGGAACTCCTGGGGGAAGCCGGTCCAGCGGAGATCGGCGGGGAGGTGGCCGGTGTCGTTGAAGAGGAGAACCGCCGGCGGACGGTCGGGGGCGTAGCGGATGACGGTCAGGGCCGCGTTGGCGTGGTTGATGCCCAACCACCTCCACTTCGGGGCGTCGAAGGCTGCACGAATGAGCCAGCCGACGAGGAAGTTGTGGGTGATGACCAGCTCGTGCAGCGGCTCGTCGCCGGCGACAGGGCCCGTGAAGTCCGCGAGGGCCGCCGCTGCGAGCCCGGGGCCCTGTTCGCGTTCCTCGGCCGTGAACTGGCCCAGGAACCTGACCCAGTCGTCGGCTGCCTGCGGCGGCAACTCCTCGCGTGCCGGCAGGTAGGGAACGTAGTCGCCGGCCGTTTCGGAGCGCCGCAGGGGAACGCCGTCGAGTTGTTCGCCCACCAGTCGGGCGGTCTGTTCGGCACGGGCGAGCGGGCCGTGGTGGATCGCTGTCAGCGGGGCCCCGCGGAGCCGTTGCCCCAGCAGAGCGGCCTGCCGGCGCCCCGCATCGGTCAGTTCGCTCTCATCCGCCGAAGCCTCGGCGTGCCGGGCGAGGTAGAGATAGCGGGCGGCCGTTCCGGACATGGCGGGTCCTCCACAGAGTCGATCTTGCGGCTCCCCGGAATGACGCCGCCCGGTGCGGGGCCGGTTCCGCGAAGGGCCTTGATCTGCTCAGGTGTTCGGGCCGCCGGACGGGGGGACGAGGCCGTTCTGGTAGGCGGCCGGCGCCTCGGCGGCCCCGACACCGACGGCGCCGGCACCGTACGCCCGCACCGCCCGGCACCGTACGCCCGCGCCGGTGGGACGCGGACCGCCCGCGGCCCGGGTCATCTTGCCCGACCCGGGCCGCGGGCGGTGCCGCGTCGAACCAGGTCAGCCGGTGAGCGGGACCGGGACGAGGGTCGCGCGGAAGTGGCGCAGGATCGGGGACTGGTCCACGATCCGGTACCCGTGCACGCTGTCGGCGATCTTGGTGATCTTCGCCAGGGTCTCGCCTACGTGGTCGTAGTGGCTTCGCGTGTAGACCCGGCGCGGCAGGGCGAGCCGGACCAGCTCGTAGGGCGCGCTCTTCACCGGGTTGCCGTCCTCGTCCTCCTCGCCGAGGTAGAGGGAGCCCAACTCGGCCGAGCGGATGCCCCCTTCCAGGTAGAGCTGGCAGGACAGCGCGTGGCCGGGGTAGTTGTGGGCGGGAATGTGCGGGAACAGCCGCCCCGCGTTGAGGTAGAGAGCGTGCATGCCGGGCGGTTCGAGGATGTCGACGCCTGCGGAGCGCACCCGTTGGGCGAGGTGCGAGGCGATGTCGGCCCGCTCCGCGAGGTAGGCCGGCTCGGTCACCTCGGTGAGCCCCTGGGCGACCATGTCGAGGTCGCGCCCCGCCAGGCCGCCGTAGGTCGCGAAGCCCTCGGTGGCGATGAGCAGCAGCTCGCAACGCTGGGCGAGTTCGGGGTCGTTGAGCCCGATGAACCCGCCGATGTGCACGATGGCGTCCTTCTTCGCGCTCATCACGCAGCCGTCCGCCAGCCGGAACGCCTCCTCGGCGACCTGCCGGGGGGTGCGGTCCTGGTAGCCGGCCTCGTGCCGGGTGACCAGCCAGGCGTTCTCGGCGAACCGGGCCGCGTCCAGGAAGAAGGGCACGCCGTGCGCGCGGCACAGCGCGGACGTCTGCTTGAGGTTCTCCATGGAGACAGGCTGCCCGCCGCCTCCGTTGTTGGTGATGGTGACGACCACCATCGCGACCCGGGAGCCCTCCGGCCCGGCGAGCGTGCGGCGCAGCTCCTCCAGGTCGATGTTGCCCTTGAACGGGTCGGAGCTGTCCAGGTTCCGTGCCTCGGGACACGGCAGGTCCCGCGCCTCGGCGCCGGCCAGCTCGACGTTGGCCCGGGTCGTGTCGAAGTGCGTGTTGGCCAGCACCAGCCGGCCGGGCTCCAACAGCGTGGTGAACAGCACGCGTTCGGCCGCGCGGCCCTGGTGGACCGGCAGGATGTGGGAGTACCCGGTCAGCTCGGTGATGGTGTCGTGGAACCGGTAGTACGAGCGCGAGCCCGAGTAGGACTCATCGCCCGCCATGCCGGCGGCCTGCTGCGCGGCCGACAGCGCGCCGGTTCCGGAGTCGGTCAGCAGGTCGATGGTCACCTCCTCCGCCCGCAGGTCGAACAGGTTGTAGTGCACTCGCTTCAGCGCCTCCTCGCGCTGCTGTCGCGTCGTGACGGGAATGGGTTCCACGACCTTGATCCGGTACGGCTCCATGCAGACCGCTGCTCCTGTCTTTCTGTCGTGCGAAGGTGTGTTGCGGGTGTGTCAGCGCCCGATCCCGTGACCGGCACGGGTGGGGAGCGCTTCGCGGGGCGGTTGTACCTCGTACGCCTCCGAGGAGACGTAGACGGTGACCCGCGGGGCCTGGCCACGCTGGTGCACCAGCGCCACGTAGGCGACGAGCCCCACACCGTCGCTCAACGGGCGGGAGGTCACCGCGGCCAGTGCGCGGTCGAGTGCCGCGCTGTCCATTCCGTAGCGGCGCAGCACCGCCACCGCCCGCTCGCGTGCTTGTCCGTCGTGTTCGACGTAGCCGCGGACGGGCATGTGCAGCGTGAAGCCGCTGGGTCGGCCGGTCGCCGTCTCGGTGAAGGAGTGGCAGGTCAGGGCGCGCCGGGTGAGCGGCCCCTCGCCGTCGTCACCGATGCCGGTGCCGCTACCGATGCCGCTACCGGCGCCATCGTCGTCGGTGCCCGCGATGGCGTGGAAGAAGTCCGTCGTCTGGTCCCGGCCGTCGGCGGGCGCGAGACGGGAGTACGCACCGGCCTGCTCGGCGGAGAGGCTGTCGTGGGTGCAGTACACCTTCACCCGCGGCGCCGCCCACTCGCCGAGGTCGAGCGCGACGAAGGGGAAGTCGTCAGCCGGTGGCAGTGCGTCGAACGCCTGCCGGTGGCCGAGCCTGGCGAGAGCCTCCCGCACCGTCTCCGCGCGCCGGTCCCGGCCGTTGGCGGCCGGGTTGAGGTAGACCTTCACCCCGGGGACGCCGCCGGGCCGCAGCTCCAGCGCGCACCACAGGGCGAATGCCCCGGCGGGCGCGGCGGGGAAGAACAGGTCTTCCAGCCGGTCGAGTTGCTCGGTGGAGAACTTCCAGCGCTCCGCCATCTCGCGGATCACCCGCAGCCCGGTCCGGCCGTTCGCCGCCAAGTCCCCGCTCCCGCAGCCGGGTTCGATCAGTACCCGCAGTCCCGGAGTGGAGCCGGGCAGGAAGGCCAGCGAGTACTCGACCGGCGTGTGGTCGTCGGAGAGCAGGGTCTGCGTGGGCGGCGGCAGCGCCAACGACCGTTCGGCCACGGGGCCGAGGCTGTCGGCGAGGATCTCGACATAGGTCTCCGTGTCCGCGCGGTCGAGCTCCGCCACGTCGCACAGCCGGGCGAGCTGCCCGGTGACGAGACCGCCGAGCTGCGCCGGCTCCAGCCTGGAGAGGCCGGAGCCGGCGAAGTCGCGAATCGATGAACGACTGCCGGTCACCAGTTCCCTCCCGTCGTGGTGGCATATGCCGGAACACGCCCGGGGCGGGCGAAAAGATACCCGCCCCGAGGGGCGGGTTCGACAGGCGGCGCATCGCCCGGCAGGCACATTCGCTCGGGGTGGGAACAAATGTTCGATGATCCGGAGTGGGTGTCCGGCGACCGGGGTATGAATAAAACTGCGGGTCGGAGCGGTACGGGGGGATCGGCGGGAGCAGGCACGGTGACAACTCCTTTGGTCCTGGCCAACGATTTTCGCCCGAGTGACTACCCGCCCCGTTGAATGATCATGTGAGATGCAGGCATATGCGCGATGTGACCTGAATCACGCGCACTTTCCGGCCACTAACGTGGCTGAATCACACCTTCCACCAGGCCAGGAACGAACTCCACAAGCCGCCCTTTTGCGCCTTGCCCTGCGATTGACCCTGATTTCCGGCCATGCCCGCCGGCTTCCCCTGCGCTCCGGCCCGCGGGTCCCGGTCCACCCGTATCGGTTCGAACCGGGCGGGCAGTGCGGCCAGCGCGCGGTTGAAGGGCCCCGGGCGCCAGGTCAGACTGTCCACCGGCACCGCCAGCTCGATGTCCGGGAGCCGGTTGAGCAGGTTCTCGATGGCCGTGATCGTGATGAGCTGGGCCGGGTCCTTGGCCGGGCAGCCGTGCGGGCCGGTGCTCCACGCCAGGTGGGCGCGCTTGCTGAGCAGTTGGCGCGAGCCGGACAGCACCGGGTCGGTGTTGGCCGCCGCGAAGCTGACCAGCACCAGCTCGCCGGCGTCGATCCGGCGCCCGGCGAACTCGATGTCGGCCACCGGGTAGTGGGGCGCGTAGTTGGCCATCGGCGGGTTGTTCCACAGCACTTCGTCGATGGCGTCCTCGACGAGCAGCCCGCCGTCGGAGTACCGGTCGTCGGAGAGGATGAGGCACAGCCCGTTGCCGATGAGATTGCGCAACGGCTCCGCGCCCGAACCCAGCAGCAGGATGAGCTGGTGGACCAGCTCCTCGTCGTTCAGCTTCGCCGGGTGCTGGATGAGCCACGACGTGACGTCGTCGCCCGGCTCCGCCCGCCGCAGCGCGACCAGCTCCGCGACGCTCTGCGCGAGCACCTCGTTGGCCTTCTCGGCGTTGATGCCGTCGAAGATGCCGTTGATACCGAAGAGGAGCCGGTCGCCGATGTCCGCGGGGCAGCCGAACAGCTCGCTGAAGACGAACAGCGGCAGCAGCTTGGCGTAGTCGTTGAGCAGGTCGACCGAACCGCGGCTGTTGAACTGCTCGATGAGGTAACGCGAGACGCGGTCCACGTTCCGCTTCAGCAGGTGGCTGTCCACCCGGGCCATGGTGTCGGTGACCGCCTGGCGCAGCCGCAGGTGGTCCGCGCCGTCGGTGAACATGCAGTTCGGACGGTAGGTGAGCAGCGGCACGACCGGGCTGTTCGGGCTGATCTTCCCGTCGTTGAAGGCACGCCAGCGGCGCGAGTCCTTCCGGAACGTGTCGGGGTCCTGGAGCAGTTGCAGCGCCGCGGAGTAGTCCGTGACGAGCGTGGCCTCCACCCCGGGCGCCAGCTCGACCGGCACGGTGGGGCCGAAGTTGCGCATCCAGTCGTAGTACGAGTCGGGGTCCGCCTGGAACTCGGCCCCGTGCAGCGGCACTCGGCCGTGTGCGGGACAGCCGGGCGGAGGAGAGGGGAAGCCTGAGTCGGTACTCACGTCGTGCTCCTAGCGGTACGCGTCTGGAGATACCGGACCAGGGCGATCAATGCGTCGGCGGATGATTTCTGGTCGCGGGCATCGCAAGTGACGATGGGGGTTTCGGGCAGCAGGTCGAGGGCGTCGCGCAACTCGTCGTCGGAACGCTTCGGCGTGTCGTCGAAGTGGTTGACGGAAATCGCGTAGGGAAGCCCGTATTGTTCGACGAGGTCGATCACGGGGAACGACTCCTTGAGCCGCTCGGGGTCGACCAGGATCAACGCGCCGAGCGCGCCGCGGGTCATGTCCTCCCACACCTGGACGAAGCGTTCCTGCCCGGGTGTTCCGAAGAGATACAGGACGAGTTGCTCGCTCAGCGTGATGCGGCCGAAGTCCATGGCCACCGTGGTCGTGGTCTTCCCCCGCACCCCCTTGAGGTCGTCGACCAGGGCGGCGGCCTGGGTCATCCGTTCTTCGGTGCGCAGCGGCGGGATCTCGGACATGGTGCCGATGAACGTCGTCTTTCCGACCGCGAAGTGCCCCACGACCAGGATCTTGGCCGCGGTCTTCACCGCTCCGTCGAGATAGACGCCATCAGCCGAATCGGGCCTGGAGCCCATTCAGCACCTCCTGAAGGAGCGATACGTCGGCGAGTTGGGCACGAGGCACCGGCGGCCGCACGACAAGGTAGCCCTCCGACGACAGGTCGGAGAGCAGCACCTTGATGATGCCGATCGGAAGCTTCATGTGCCCGGCTATCTCGGCCACCGAGAGCATTCCGCCCGAACACAGGTCCAGGACACTGTGCTTCTCCGGGTCGAGATGGACCGGCCGCGGCTGATCGGACGCGGTGACCAGGGTGATGAGATTGAACTTGTCGTCGGTCGGCAGACCGCGCCCGTTCGTGATGACGTACGGTCGCACTAAATCCGTGGACTGCTGCGTTACGGGCTCATCCGATTCGTTCATACCTGGGTACTCGTGTTTTCGCGAGGCGGCGCGGTCAGGACCTTGCCGAGTTGGCCGACGAGCTGCTGCATCCGGAAGGTGATGGCGGCCATGTCGACGTCGGGAGCGGAGGAGACGGCCAGGTAGGCGCCCGCACCGGCGGAGATGAGGAAGACCCAGCCGCCGTCGAACTCCACCAGGGTCTGACGCCAGGCCATGTCGGGACCACCGCAGAAGCTGCCCATCGTGCGGCTCAGCGACTGGATGCCGCTCATGGCCGCGGCAACGGTGTCGGCCTCGTCCTTCCTGACGTCGTGCGAGCGGGCCATCAGCAGACCGTCGGCGGAGATCAGGATGGCGTGGCGTGCCCCGGGGACCTCCAGGGCACTTTCAAGCATCCATGACAGGTCGTTGTTCACTGCGATTCATGCCCTTCCCTGTTTGCGGAGCGCCCGGACTGTGTGCCGAGCTGGAAGGCGCCCATGATCGAAGCGGCTTCCTCGTTCGTCCGGGTGGGAGGCGCGGCGGGGGCGTCCGCACTCGGCACGATGGAGATCGATCCCTTCCGGCTCCGCCTCGGCAGACCACCGGGGGTGGATGTGGACGGCCGCTCCGCCGGCATGGCAGGCGCGGCAGCCGCCGCCCCGTTGGGAGCAGAGGTGCGGGAGGCCGGCGGCTCTTTCGGCTCGGGCATGTTGGTCAGAAGCTCCTCGGGAAGAAGCACCACCGCACGTACGCCGCCGTAGGGGGAGGAGGAGTCGACGGACACGTTGAAGCCGTAGCGCTGGGCGAGCACGCCGATGACCGCGAACCCGAACTGCGGCGGGTTGCCGAGTCCGGCCACGCCGGCCGGGCCCTGGCCGGACAGCAACTCGTCGGCGCGCGCCTTCTCCTCCTCGTTCATACCGACACCGGCATCGTCGATGATGATGCAGACACCCTTGGGCACGGTGCGGGTGGTGATGTCGATCGGGGTGTCGGGAGCCGAGTAACTGGTCGCGTTGTCCAGCAGTTCGGCGAGGGCCAGCGCCACGGGCTCGACGGCGCGGCCGATCAGGGCGAAGTTGCTCTGTGAACGAATCTCGACCCGCGTGTAGTGCCGGATACGGCCCTTCGCGCTGCGCACCACGTCGTAGACCGACGCGGCGACCCGCTGCCGGCCCAACCACCCGTCGCAGAGCACGGCGATGGACTGGGCACGCCGGCCGAACTGCGAGTTCATGTGGTCGATCTCCAGGAGGTCCTGGAGCACGTGGTGTTCGCCGAACTTGTCCTGGGCCTTGGAGATGGCCACCTGCTGCTCGTTGGCCAGGCCCTGAAGGGTCCGCATGGCCGACTTGAGCGCACTCTTGGTGGCGTCCTCCGCGCGGACCCGTGCCTCCTGCACCGACTCGGAGAAGCCGCCTTCGAGTTCCGCGTAACGGTTCTCCAACTCGGCGTTCTCGGTACGCAGTCTGGCTCGCGCTTTCCGCCCGCGGAGTATGACGGTTGCGGCGAGCGGCGCGCCGGCGATCAGAGCCCAGAGCGCTGGATCCTGTATGTAATGCGTCATGAGACTCTCTTCAAGCGACTAGACGACCACCAGGGACTGAGGGGGGCTGCGTCTCCGCGTCCGGGGGGTACTGATGTGCGATGGTGCCGGTACGGCACTCGCACGGCCCGGGGCGTCACACACGCCCTGCCGGCGGCAGCGCAGACGGGTCGGCACACTTAAGAGCCCCCGTATGCCCGACTGCGGCATGGTGCTCCTCGGTGTGGTGGACCCTCTCGACCCGATCGCCGTCTGTCCTGCACGCTCATTGGCTAGCCTGGCAAGCGGGCCGATCGTACCACCATGATCAGACACTCGGCCTGCAAGTGCCACTGGCACGTGAATTTCTGACGCGACGTCAGTACAATGCGCCCGCAATTCCCGGGAGTACGCCCGCCCGGGTCCTGCGCTTTGCCCGGATGAATGGCGACTGGTGCCGGCCGCGCGAGGGACAACTCACCCCGCACCGCCGCGCGTTTGTGAACATTGTGCGAAGGCCGACCGCCGTTCCGGGGGCCGCCGCGGCCCCGGTTTCGGGTGTCGTCGAACGGCCGTGCAAGGACGGCTATTTGAGGGCTTGGGCCGCCTTGGGCCAGTTGGTGCGCAGCTTGTCGAGGTAGGAACGGGCCTGCGGTCCTGCGGTGGTGCCCTCGGCGAAGGCGCGCATGTTGCCGGTCCCGGTGTTGTAACCGAGCGCGAGCAACTGGTCGGTGGTGTACGAACCGGCGCGGTGGACGGGGAGTTGGGCCGCGAGGTCGTGCAGATACCAGGCGGCGGCCTGGATCGCCAGGTCCGGGTGGTCCGGGAGCTCTTCCCAGCTGCGGTTCGCGAACGGCCGGCCGCGCTTGGTGTCGTCGAACGCGGCGCGGTGCATGTTGGCGATGCCGAACGCGGCGTCGGGCTTCGCCTGCTGCCAGGCGCGTTCGAGAGCGGGGTCGTGCGGCTTGTACGACTCGTTGTAGAGGATGGCCATGAGCAACTGCGCGTGCACACCGGCCTGCTGGGCATAACGGACAACGGGCGCGGCGAACTGCGCGGGGTCGTTCGGGTCCGGTGTCGCGGACGGGGCCGCCCCCGTCGTCGCGGGCGCCGTCGTCACGGGCGGGGTGCTGCTCCGCGCATCGGCGTCGTGGCTGTCGCCGTGCCGGCCGTGACCGACCGCCAGGAAGGCGACGACGAGGCCCGCGGCGGCGAGCCACGGCCAGATACTGCGTCTGCCGGCCACGATCGCCTCCTCACGGGTCGAGCCGCTCCTCTGCGAGGGTAACCCCGGGCCGGGGCCCGGCCGAGACCGGCCGGACCCCGCGACTCAGCAGCTCAGCGGCTCGGCAACTCAGACGTTGACGCCGAAGTCCGCCGCGATTCCGGCCAGCCCGGAGGCGTACCCCTGGCCGATGGCACGGAACTTCCACTCGGGGCCGTGCCGGTACAGCTCGCCGAAGACCATCGCGGTCTCGGTCGAGGCGTCCTCGGTCAGGTCGTAGCGCGCCAGTTCGCGGCCGTCGGCCTGGTTGACGATCCGGATGAAGGCGTTGCGGACCTGGCCGAAGCTCTGGCCGCGCCCCTCGGCCTCGTAGATGGAGACGGGGAAGACGATCTTGTCCACCTGGGGCGCGACGCCCGCGAGGTTGACCTTGATCTGCTCGTCGTCGCCGTCGCCGCCACCGGTGAGGTTGTCGCCGCTGTGCTCGACGGAGCGGTCCGGGCTGGCGAGGTTGTTGAAGAAGACGAAGTGCTGGTCCGACAGCACCTTCCCGGCCGTGTCGCACAGCAGGGCCGAGGCGTCCAGGTCGTAGTCGGCGCCGGTGGTGGTCCGCACGTCCCAGCCCAACCCGACGGTGACCGCGGTCAGTCCGGGCGCCTCCTTGCTCAGTGAGACGTTGCCGCCCTTGGACAGAGTCACGCCCACGAACTACCTCCGGTTGTCCTCGTGGTTATCTGTTCGGCTGCTTGCCGGAACTGACGCAGTACAGCTTGCCATGGTTCCCGGCTTGCGTAAGAGCTTAAGCTTTCCGGTCCGGGCCGGCCGCCCCGGGGGTGACCCCGGTGACGGCGGGCCCGGTGACAGCGGGGCCGGTGACGGCGGGCCCGCCCCGGGATGTCAGCCGTCGACGCCGAGGTAGAGCGGGAGCTCCCGGTCGAACCAGTCCCAGAACGGGTGCCATCCCGGGGTTTCGAGTCCGTCGTTGCAGTCGTGGAGGGCCACCAGGGGGTTGCCGAGATCGTCAAGGGAGTCGAGGTCGAAGGCGGCGGCGCCGTCCTGCCATTCGGTAAAGAGGATGTACCGCTCCGATGGGAAGCCCAGATGCTCCTCCAGGGTGGACGGCTCCCCCTCCTCCCTCTCCTCGTCGTCGAGGTCCTCCTCGGTATATCCCCATGTGTAGCGTGTCAGCTGGTCGAGATCGATATCGCCGTCCAGGTAGCTGAAGGACAGGCGACCGTGGACGCGGGCCAGTTCGCGCAGCGGCGCCGGCAGCGGGCCACCGAAGAGGTCGACGACATCGTGGCTGGAGACGATCCGGGGTTCTCCTCCCCAGCACACCTCCAGATCGATGGCGTCGCTACACATCAACTGCTCGATAGGCGCCTGCCAATCGACCGTGCCGTGGCTGCCTGTCATCGCGTACAGGTAGACGAGGTGGTCACCGGTCGGATGCCCGACCAGGGCCACGGCGAAGACCCGCTCGACCAGACGGTCCACGAAGGCCGGGACATACTCGGCGAGCGGCTCCCAGACGTGCCGGATGGCCTGCTCCACGGTCGCATCCTCGGGAATGCCCCACGGATTGCCCGCGGGGAACCCGATACTGCCCCCGCCGCCGCGCAGCGCGAGCCCACGCAAGGTACGCCGCGACTCCCCGTCGGAGTCCCGAGGGCCGACCCAGGACTCCAGGCGGGCATCCGAGCACAGCAGCGCTGCGATGCCAGCCGCGTCCCGGCCGGCGACCAAGGCCCGGTCCGCTGCTTCTTGCTCGGCGTGCTTCACGAGGGAGTGGTGACCGCCAGCGCGGCAGGACTCGGTATACCTGTACCGGAACTCCTCCGAAGCCGCTTCACCCATGACCATTTCGCGGCCCAGGAGGGCTTCACCGACCACGTTGCGCTGCCTGCGGCCTCGGGAAGCTCGCCGACCATCGTGTCCGTGAGCGTGACCGTCTCCAGCCGCGCCATCCGAGCCAGCGGAGCGGCATCCGTGAGCGGCGCGCCCGCGATCGTCACCTCCCGCAGCGCGGGAAGGCCGGCCAGCGGCGCGAGATCGCGCACCCGCGTGTTCATCAGCGATATCCGGGTCAACCGCGTCAAAGCCGCCAGCGGCGTGAAATCCTCGGCACGCACCCCGCGCAACTCCAGGCACTCCAACCCGGTCAGCGCGGCCAGTGGGGAAAGGTCGAGCACCGGAGCGACAACCGTGAGCTCCCGCAGACCCGTCAACGCGACCAACGGCCCGATGTCGGTGACCCGCGACAACCGCAACTCCAGCGCGGTCAGCTCGGGGATGTCGGCGAGCGAGACGAGATCCGTGGGGGCATCGCTCTCGATCACCAACTTCTCCACCGCGGCCCGCTCGCCCCACCGCTCGAAATGTCCGGCGACCTCATCCGCAACCGAGTACCGCCGCAGACCGGTACGCCCACCGCCACCCTCCCGCGCATAACTGAACCGCGCCGCCTTGCCATCGGCATCACCGTCATCCTGCTGCGAGGAAACCGCGAGACCGGCCACCTTCGTCTGCTCCTGCTGCTGCTCCTGCTGCTCCTGCCGATCGGGCTGATCCTGCTGTGTCACTGCGCTGATCCTTCGCGAGGGTGCCGAAAGCCGTACCGGTCACACCGACCCACAAGGGCGCCACACCACCGGCCGATACGGATAAACCCAAACTCCCACGCCCCACTGACAGTTGACGATTCGAACCCGCCCGCAGCAGCACCACGAACATCATCACCGTCAGTCGTCGGAGTCCTTCCTGCCCGGGGAGGCCGCGTATGCCTGCCCCGGCGTCATCGGGACGCCGTTGATCTGGACGGTCTTGTAGGTGCTGACCTCCGCGCAGGACGTGGACTTGTCCGCGGTCTCGGCGTGCGCGTCGGCCAGCGCGGCCTTGGTGTCGGCGGCGGAGGCCGAGCCGTTGCCGCCGGGGAAGCCGGCGCCGCTGGACCAGTCGGCGCCGATCACCAGCGTGACACCGGCCGCCGTGCCCTGCTTCAGGTGCGAGGACGGCAGCCCGAGCGCCTTGGCCGCGGTCTGCGCCTCGCCCTTCTGCCCGGGACCGTAGGTCAGCGTCGTGGTGGCCGTGGCGTCGGCGTTGCCGCTGCTGGTGGCCGGGTTGAAGCCCTTGCCGATCAGCTCGTCGGCGATGGCGCCCGCCCGGCCGCCGACGGTGGTGCCGTTCCGCACCGTGACCGTGACCTGCGCGGCCGGCACCGTACTGGCGGACGGGCTCGCGGTCGCCGAGGCCGCCGCGGACTTGCCGCCGTCGGCGGTCGTCAGCGCCTGGTCGCCTGCGATGGTGGAGAACAGGGTCTGGGCGCCGGCGCCCACCACGACCCGGTTGGAGTCGTTCGGGTCGGGGGCGGTCTGCATGGTGGTGAAGGTGATCCGCTTGGAAGGCACCTTGTTCACGTCGTCGGCCAGGCCGATGAGCTTGTTGATGCTGCCCAGCCCGGTGTCCACGGTGAGGGCCTTGGTGGCGGCGTTCGCCAGCTTGTAGACGGCCTCGGGGTTGGTCAGGGTGCCCGCGCTCTTGAACTTGCGGATCAGCGAACTGAGGAAGGCGTGCTGGGCGTAGGTGCGCCCGAGGTCGCTGCCGTCCCCGAAGCCGTGCCGGGAGCGCAGGAACTCCAGGGCGCCCACGCCCTTGAGGGTGTGGGTGCCCTTGGAGAGCTTCAGGTGGGAGTACGTGTCGTACACGTCGCCGCTCACGCAGACCGGCACGCCGCCGACCGCGTCGGACATGCTGACCACGCCGGAGAAGTCGACCTGGATGAAGTGGTCGATGGGTATGTTCGTCAGCTTGTGCACGGTGGCCACCTGGCACGCCTGCCCGTACGCCAGCGCGCTGTTGATCATGCCGTGGTAACCGTTCGTCTTCGCGCCGGTCTTGGGGTCGGTGCAGGCCGGCACGTCGGTCTCGGTGTCGCGCGGGATGCTCATGACGGTGGAGTTGGAGCGGTCGGCGGATATGTGCAGCACCATCTCCACGTCCGCGGTGCCCCCGGTCTGCACGCCGGTCTTGGCGCAGCCGCCGCCCAGCTTGCAGTCCTCGGCGGAGGTGCGGCCGTCGCTGCCCATCACCAGGATGTTGATCGGGGTCCGGCCGAAGGCGTCCGCCTTCTCCTTGCCGGCGCTGTTCTTCCCGACGCCGTCGGTCATCGAGACGCTGGTGATGTTGCCGTTCAGGTGCTGGTAGAACCACCAGCCGGCGCCGGCGGTGACCACGACCAGCAGCGACACGGTGATCGCCGCGATCCGCAGGAACCGCCGCCCTCCGCTGCTGCGCTTCGCCCGGCTGCCGCCCCGCCGGCGCGAGGCCCCGCCCCGGCCGTGCGCGGCCGCCGCGCGGGCCGCGGCCCGCCCGCCGGCCGGCGGCGCGTCGTCGGCCGGCCCGCCGGCGGCCGTCCCCCCGGCGCG
>NZ_JACEGK010000177.1:0-13772 GCF_056859195.1 Streptomyces sp. NH27 | reverse complement strand
GACCCAGCCCGTGCGAAGACCCGGGAAGGCCGCCGCCGGCGGAAAGTACGGACCCGAGGGCGCGGACGAGTCGTTCGACCCGGGCAGGGCCGCCGCCGAGGCGACCTCCGCGATCCTGGCGAGCACCCTGCACGGCACCGCGCGGGGTGTGGTCGTGGACTCGCCCCCGGGTGCGGGCAAGTCCACGCTCGTGGTGCGCGCGGCCCGCGAACTGGCCGCGGCGGGCGAGTCGTTGATGATCGTCGCGCAGACCAACGCCCAGGTCGACGATCTCGCCGACCGGCTGGCCACGGCCGAACCCGAGCTGCCGGTGGGACGGCTGCACGGCACCGACTCGCCGCCCGACCCGGCGCTGGACCGCCACCCGTCCCTGGCGAAGTCCACCTCCGTCGCCGATCTGCGGGACCGCACGGTGGTGATCGCGACGGCGGCGAAGTGGGCGTACGTCAAGGACGTCGAGCCGTGGCGGCACGCCATCGTGGACGAGGCGTATCAGATGCGCTCGGACGCGCTGCTCCAGGTCGCCGGACTCTTCGAACGCGCCCTGTTCGTCGGCGATCCGGGCCAGCTCGACCCGTTCAGCGTGGTGGGCGCGGATCAGTGGGCCGGGCTGAGCTGGGACCCGTCGGCGAGTGCGGTGGTGACGCTGCTCGCGCACAACCCGGGCCTGCCGCAGCACCGGCTGCCGGTCTCCTGGCGGCTGCCTGCCTCCGCCGCTCCGCTGGTGTCGCGGGCGTTCTACCCGTACACCCCGTTCCGCAGCGGCACCGGTCCCGGCGATCGGCGGCTCGGCTTCGGCGTACGCGGCGACGGCGGCGGCCTCGACCGCGTCCTGGACGAGGCCGCGGAGAGCGGCTGGGGGCTGCTGGAGCTGCCCGCCCGGCACACCCCGCGCACCGACCCCGAGGCCGTACGGGCCGTCGCGCTGCTCGTCCGGCGGCTGCTCGACCGCGGCGGGCTCACGTACTCCGCCCCCGACCCCGACCCCGCGCCGCTCACCGCCGAGCGCGTCGCCGTCGGCACCGCCCACCGCGACCAGGCCGCGGCCGTGCGCGCCGCGCTCGCCTCCCTCGGCGTCTCCGGAGTCGCGGTGGACACCGCCAACCGGCTCCAGGGACGGGAGTTCGACGTCACGGTCGTCCTGCACCCCTTGTCCGGCCGCCCCGACGCCACCGCGTTCCACCTCGAAACGGGGCGCCTGTGCGTGCTGACGTCCCGGCACCGGCACGCCTGCCTCGTCGTCTGCCGGGCCGGGGTCGCCGACCTGCTCGACGAGCACCCCTCCTCCGAGCCGGTCCGCCTCGGCGTCACCGTCAAGTTCCCCGACGGCTGGGACGCAATGTTTGCCACATGGGATCACTTGCAGGAACATCGTGTGATCTGGCATCCGTAACCCGCAGGTCAGAAGCGGTCTATGCCTGCATGGCCAGCGAACACAGCCAACCCGGCGGCGTACTCGCGAGCCAGGAGCATCTTCCACGTTGGGCGCCCTCTTGACTCCCGTCAGTCACGAGGGTGAGGCTCGTGCACGATGGTGCAACCCACTCGCCACAGGAGTGCCCAGTGGCTCTGAAGTTCATCGGGATCCGGCCCAACACCCCCGACGACGGCTCACCCACAATTTGGCTTGAGGACACCACGGGAGACCTCATCATCCAGTCGTGGAAGGCCGATGAGGCGACCATTCGTGAGGCACAGGAAGTCGGCTCGGTGCCGGGACATTCAACCGACGTTCCGGAACACGAGACCGTGATCCGACTGCCCGCGAACATGCTCCAGTTCATCCGCTGGCAGCAAGGGCACCGGTACGACGCGAACGACCGTGAGTCGTGGTGGCGGCCATGGCTCGACGTCGTGTCAGAGGCGACCTGTCGAGGCGTAATCATGCGGCGACTTCGCATCGTTTCGGAGCCGCTGAGCGATTACGTGCGGTACGAGTACGACGGGACGTTCACGAACGTTGCAGCGGGAGAAGATGTTCGTTGGCTTCCTCGCTCACGCGCCCGGGACCTGCTGCTTCCTGCGCTGGACGGCTGGGTCATGGACGAACACACCTTGATTCTTCATCACTTCGATGGTGAGGGTCAGTGGACCGGTCCCCGCATGGAGGTCTGCCACGATCCAGCCTTGGCCAAGCAGTACACAACGGCTTACGAAGCAGCGTGGGAACGTGCGATTCCCCACGCGGAGTACCGGTCGAACTGACGAATACGCGCAATGGCTGCCTCTGCTTCTTCCAGCGCCCAGCAGGCCCGGTGTGCTCTCGCCGATCGGCTCACGCATATGGGCGAGCGCATGAGTTGGGAAGAGTTTCCAGCCGAACTCCGCAACGCGATCGAACAGCGCACGGGCGAAGTCAAGGAGTCGACGAAAGTTTTATCCGGGCTCAATTGCTCCGTGGCCCTGATGCTGAACACTTCTCGAAATGGGCGACTTTTTCTCAAGGGCGTTCACACGTCGGACAGCAAGGGCGTCGACGGCCTTCGTCTACGTGGACGGACGACACGCGGAACTGGGCCCGGGGACGCACGACCTTGCCGCAGTGCGGTGGACCATGACACGAATGGGAACCCTCGCCGCCGGCAATCCGAAACCCATGGAAGCCACCGATATTCCACAGATCTCCGACCGTTACAAGGGTTTCTTGGAACCTGGCGAAGAGCGGTTGTTGCAGGGGATGGCCCTGCTACACACGGACACCAATCCGCATAACATCCTGATTGCCTCATCCGGCGGAGACGCATACGTGGTCGACTGGGCAATGCCCGCAATCGGTCCGGCGTGGGTTGACCCGGCGAACACGGCCGTTCGTCTTATGGAATGCGATCAGGAACCAGCCGCCGCGATCGAGTGGCTCAGCGGATTCGAGTCATGGCAGACGGCTGACCCCGATGCCGTTATGGCTTATGTGAGTGCGACCTGTCGGCAGTGGTCGGCGAGGGTTGGGGAGAAGGGGGCGCAGGGGAGCAACGAACGGTTCTGTCACTTGCTCGGCTACCCGCACCGAAAGTCGCGGCCCCCGCAAGCGGGATCGCTACGGCTGATCTGACGGTGCCGGGTCCGACCACCCGTCCCCGCCCGGGAGGCACCCCTTCACAACAGTCACCACCACCCTCACCCCCGCCCGCTGACGCCTTCCCGGCGTCGGCGGCCCGGAACGACGGGAGGTGGGGTGCGGGACAATGGAAGGGTTGCCGAGCTTGGGAGGTAGGGATGAGCCAGCCGCCGCAGGCGGGCCGGCCGGGCGGAGAGCGGCCGAAGCGGCCCGTTCCGCTGCTGTTCGAGCCGGGGGCGGCGCCGGAGGAGGGGGTGGACCGGTTCTTCGACCTGGAGTCGATGGACGACCCGCGGGAGTTGCTGGAGCGGGCCACCGAACTGGCGGTGGCGTTCCGCGCCGCGGCCGACCGCGCGACGGACTTCCAGGCGATGGCGGCAGCCCAACTCGCCGACCCGCGCCGCTTCGACCGGCTGACGTTCGCGAAGCTCGCCGAGCAGGCCGGGTGGACCGAGGACTACGCGAAGAGGATGGTCGAGTACGGCGAGGGCCTGATCAAGAGCGGCGGCGCCACCCCGTAACCGCGCCGCGGGCCGCGCCCCTGGCCGAGGCGCCCGGTCCGCACCCGGCGATTGCCGCCGACCGCCCCGCGGGCCCCGTACGCGGCCCGGGGCGAGGGGCAAGGTACTCCCCCGCACCGTTGCTGTCCCGCTTTCACCGGATTCTTCCGGGGGGCAAGCATGCAGTCGGTAGATGTAGTGGCTATGGACGAGATCCAGCGTCAGCAACACACCGCGTACGTCACCTCGGCGGGCGCCGCGTGGCTCGCCTCCGCCAGCGCCTTCCCGCGCAGCGTTCAGGCGTTGTGGGCGGCCCGCCCGGCCGCGCCGAGCGTGCTGCCATGCGGCACCGTCTTCGACGTGGTCAACCTGCCCTTGCTGTTCGGGCGGCGGGTGCTGGAGCAGTTGTGGGCGGCGGGCCCGGGCAGCGGCCCCGCCGCCGTGCACCGCGGCCGGGTGCTGGTGCTGGCGGCGCCCGGCACCGCCCACCGGCTGCCCTCGCTGCTGGAGTGGGAGGAGTGGGGCCGCCGGGTGCCGCCGCTGCTCTGCCACGGCAGCGGCGACGCGGTGACGGTGCCGCCGCTCTACGACTGCGCGCCCGCCGGCGAGGCCGGTCCGCGCCCCGAGACCGGCCGCTCCCGCTGGGTGGTCGCGCCCGATACCCGCAAGCCCTGGCTGCCCGCTGCCGACGTGCTGCTGTGGGCCTGTGTCAGGGCGGTCCGGCAGTACGAACCACGGCCGGCGCCACCGGCTCCGCCGCTGGTCAGCGCACCCGTGCCGGGCTGACGTCTATCGATTTCACACCCTGCTGGAGCGGGTGCTAATGTCTACGACGTCAGCAGGCGCCGCTAGCTCAGTTGGTTAGAGCAGCTGACTCTTAATCAGCGGGTCCGGGGTTCGAGTCCCTGGCGGCGCACCTGAAAGACGAAAGCCCTTCGCGCACGCGAGGGGCCTTCGTCGTGCCCGAAAGCCGCGCGAACTCCGGGTGCGCGCCGGTGCCTTCGCCCGCGGCCGGCCCGCCGCGGGGTAGCGTTCGTACGGCGGCGCGAGCCGCCTGCCGGTTCGTACTCTTGGAGGCTCCACCATGGCAACCACTCGTACCGCGACGACCCAGTGGAAGGGCCCGCTGATGGGCGGCGCCGGGACGGTCTCGCTGGACACCTCGGGCGTGGGCACGTACGAGGTGTCGTGGCCGTCGCGTGCGGAGGCCGCGAACGGCAAGACCAGCCCCGAGGAGCTGATCGCCGCCGCCCACTCCTCCTGCTACTCCATGGCGCTCTCGCACGGCCTGGCGGGCGCGGGCACCCCGCCCGAGACCGTCCAGACCGTGGCGAACGTCACCTTCCAGCCGGGTGAGGGCATCACCGGGATCGCCCTCGCGGTGAAGGCGCGCGTGCCGGGCCTGTCCGCCGAGGCGTTCGAGGCCGCCGCGCAGGACGCGAAGGCGAACTGCCCGGTCAGCCAGGCACTCGCGGGCGTGAACATCACCCTCGAGGCCGAACTGCTCGCCTGATCGACCCCGGCCCCGATCCCGGCCCCGGGCCCTTCCCGACCGACCGATCCGCCGATCGACCGATCCGCTGATCTGTTCATCCGCTGGACCGGGCCGATCGGCCGATCCGCCCGGTTCAGCGGCGGGTGACCCGCACCTGCCAGTCGCCCGCCGCGTCCGGCGCCATCACCTTGAAGTCGAAGCCGTCCGCCGTGTCGGTCCACCCCTCGCCGGGGGTGAAGGGCGCGTCGTTGAGCGAGTTGAACGACGCGCTGCTGAAGTCGCAGGCGCCGGTGAGCGGATGGGCGTCCTCGACGGTGACCGGGCCCTTCCCGGAATCGACGTCGGTGCGTACCCGGTAGGCGAGTATCCCCTTGCGGCAGGCGTCCTTGTCGTTGCCCAGCGGCTCGCGCAACTCCAGGACGTACGCCGTGGTGTCGCCGAACGGTATGACCACCGCCTTGCCCCCACCGGGCACCTCGACCGGCCGGAGCTTGTACGTCCGGGTGCCGGGCGTGGTGACGCAGTCGATCTGCCGGTCGTCGATCCAGCCGAGCTTCCACTTGTGCCAGGCGAGCAGGTCGCCCTGCAGCCCCCAGTCCAGCGACATGGTGTCCCACTGCCCGGCGAGGTGGTCGGTGCGCTGGAAGTCGTCGGCGGCGTAGAGGTCGGGCAGGCCGAGCGCGTGGCCGTTCTCGTGCGCCAGGACGCGGAAGCCGGACTGGTCGTGGCCGTAGATGAGGGAGACCTTGTCCAGGTGGGTGCCGTCGTCGGTGGTGGCGGCCGAGGCGCCGGTCCAGGTCACGGAGAGCACCGCCTGGTCGGCGGGCGGCCCGGCGGTGGGGGTGACCAGGACGTTGACGATGTCGTAGCCGCGGAAGTCGACGCTCTTGCCGGCGGCCTTGATCAGGTCGCGCATCATCTCGGTGTGCGCGTCCCAGCCGTAGCCGCGGCCTATCCCGTAGGCGGAGAACGGCCGCGGCATGCGTATCCAGCGCGGTACCGGCGTGGACTGGTAGTCGAGCCGGCCGTAGGAGGCGGTGGCGTACCACTGCTTGACCGCCGGGAAGAACTCGGAGTACCGCTCGCGGGCGCTGTAGGGGGCCTTGGCGTCGGGGAAGTCGATCAGCAGGGTGAGCGCGCGGATCTTGCCGGTGGAGGGGGCGAACTCCTCGTCGCTGCCGTGGTACGGGTGCGGCGGGAAGCCCTCCGACATGGCGACGCCGGGCTTGGCGCGCAGCGCGCAGGGACGGGCGGCGGGCGGCGGCGCGGCGTTGGAGCCGACCAGCCGGGGCTCGGCGATCACCGTGGACCCGACCGCGAGCAGCCCGCAGACGGCGAGGGCGGCGGCGCGTATGCCGGGGCGTCGTGAGCGCGTGCCGGTACGGGTCTGTGTACGGGAGCGGGAGCGGGCGCGGGCGCCGAAACGGAAGCGGAAGGGGAAACGGCTGGTCATCGGTCAGCCCACCGTGCCGACGCCGGATGCCTGGTCGGTGGCGTGGACGGCGGCCTCGGTGACCCGGACCGACCAGGTGCCGTCGGTCTGACGGCCGAGCACGGTGACCTGGGTGCTGCCGTCGGGCACCGTGTACGACTCGCCGACGCCCAGCGGCGCGTCGGCCAGCGGCGGGTAGACGGAGGTGGCGGGGCACGCGGAGTGCCCGGGATGGCCGTCGATCACGTCGATCGGCCCGTCGCCGGACTCGCGGTCGGAGCGCACGTCGTAGAGCAGCACGCCCTCGCTGCAGGCGGCGCGGTCGTTGCCGGTCCGGGTGCGGGCCTCCATGGCCAGCGCGGTGTCCTCGCCGGTGCGCACCACCAGGAGCTTGGCGCCGCCGGGCGTCTCGTCGGGGCTGAGGTCGTGGTAGGTGGTGCCGATGCCGGTGATGCAGCCGACCTGGTCCGGTTTGAGCCAGCCCAGCCGCCACTTGTGCCAGGCGAAGGGGTCGGGGGCCAGCCCGAACTGGCTGCCCATCAGGTCCCAGTCGCCCACGTGGGTGTCCCAGTCGGCGTTGCTGCCGGGCGGCGGCTGGTAGTACAGGTCGGGCAGGTCGAAGATGTGGCCGGTCTCGTGGGCCAGCACGTTGCGGTCCGGCGGGTGGTGCTCGAAGACGGTCACCATGCGGCGGATCGGGTTGCCGTCGACGGTGATCGGGGTGGCGAGGTTCACCACTTTGGTGGCGTCGGAGTCGACGCCGGGCGCGTCCGGGTCGGCGACGAGGTAGATCACGTCGTAGCCGGCGAAGTCCACCGACGGGTCGGCGGTGGCGATCGCGTCGCGCAGGTAGGCGTCGCGGTCGGCCGCGTCCCAGTTCCGGCTGATCAGGTAGTCGGTCGCCGGGTGGGGCATCCGCAGCCAGCGGGCCTCGGCGTGCAGGTGCAGCCGGAACTGGCCGTAGGAGGCGTTGGCCCAGAACCGTCCGGTGGCCGGGTAGTGGTCGGCGGCGACCTGCGCGGGGGTGAGCTGCGGGGCGGAGCCGGGGAAGGACAGGAAGACCATCAGCGCCTTGATGTCGCCGTCCGGGCGGGCGTAGTCGCCGTCCCAGCCGTCGGCCCCCTCGGAGTGGTGCACGGTGGTGCGCGGCAGCAGGCACGCGCTGCCCTCGGCGGCGCCCGCGGCCGGGCCGGTCATCAAGGTCCACGCGACGAGTGCGGCGAAGCAGACGGACGCGGCGGCGAACGCCCGCAGGACCCGGGGCCGCGCGCCGGACGGCACGCCCGGCGACCGGGGGCCGGCGCCCGTTCCGGGGGTGCCGTCCGCCGGGTTGTCTGACGCGAGGTCTGACCGCCGCACAAGGACCTCCGGGAGGTTCGGGATTCGGTCCGGGACCTTCCCCACATTGCTATGAATTGTGGCGGTTTGTCGGTTTCGGATGCTCCGTGCGGGTTGCCGCCGGAGTGGCGCGGTGGCGCATGCGAGGAGCCGTACGACCGCCCGGGTGGCGCGGGCCCGGAGCACGCGGTCGCGCGGGCGCGAAAACGTTCGACCGGCGCGGCGATACGGAGGGGCGCGGGCGCCGGCGCGGGCACGGCGCCACTCCTCCGGGTGATTACCCTGCGTCATGGTGTGCGGATGGCGTTCACTTGCTCGACCCGAACGAGCAGAAACGGTCACCTGGGTGGCACCCCTGCGGGAAATCACCAGAGCGGCGCTGGATCACCAACTCCGCCAGCCCATATGATCGCGAGTGACGGAAGTGCGAACAGGGAGCAGTCCATGGGCGGACCCGCGGGCGGCCCCGGCGTCGAGCCCGACAGCACAGCAGCCACGATCACACGCAGTGACCGGTTGCGCCGGTCCTCGTACGCCGCGGAGCCAGGTGACTACCGGGCCGCCTTCGCGGTCGCCCGGTCGGCGATGGCGCTGCTCGGCCCCGACGGCGGCGTACTGGCGGCGAATGCCGCGCTGGCCCGGCTGCTGGGCGTGTCGCTGGAGCGGATGGCGTCGGCGGACGCGCGCGTGCTGCTCGGCCTCACCGACGACCCGCACACCGGCACGGCCTTCGACGACGTCCTCACCGGCCGCCGGCGCCGGCTGCGCTGCACCCGCCCGCTCACCCGGGCCGACGGCACCGACCTGCGCGCCGAGCTGTCGCTGTCCCGCACCGACAGCCGTGCGCTGCTGCTGACCGTCGAGGACGTCAGCGAACGCGAGTCGCTGCGGCGGCAGTTGCGGCACCTGCGGATGCACGACCCGGTGACGCGGCTGCCCAACCGGGCACTGTTCTTCGAACGGCTCGCGGACGCCTGCGCGCGCGCCCCGGAGCGCGGCACCGGCCGGATCGGGCTGTGCTACCTCGACCTGGACGGCTTCAAGGCGGTCAACGACACACTCGGGCACCACGTCGGCGACGAGTTGCTCGCCGCGGTCGCCGGCCGGCTGCTGGCCTGCGCCGGACCCGGCGGCCACCTCGCGGCCCGGCTGGGCGGCGACGAGTTCGCGCTGCTGCTACGGGACTCCACCGGCACCGGGCAGGCCACCGCGCTCGCCGAGGCCGTACTCGACGCGTTCCAGCGGCCGTTCGACGTCTCCGGGCACCGCCTGGCGGTCTCCGCGAGCATCGGCGTGGTCGAGCGCGAGGCCCAGGGCACCTCCCCCACCGGCCTGATGCAGGCCGCCGACACCACGCTGTACTGGGCGAAGGCCGACGGCAAGGGCCGCTGGACGCTCTTCGACCCGGAGCGCAACGAGCACCGGATGACCCGCCAGTCGCTGTCCAGCACGCTGCGGCAGGCCGTCGAGCGGGGCGAGTTCGTCCTCGACTACCAGCCGCTGGTCGCCCTCGACACCGGCGAGGTGCGCGGCGTGGAGGCGCTGGTCCGCTGGGAGCACCCGCACTTCGGGCGGCTCGCGCCCAACCGCTTCATCGGCCTCGCCGAGGAGGACGGCTCGATCGTGCAGCTCGGCCGCTGGGTGCTCGCCGAATCCTGCCGCCAGGCCCGCGCGTGGCAACGGGAGCGGCCCGGCACGCCCCTGGTCGTCAGCGTCAACGTCGCGGTCCGCCAGGTCTGGGACTCCGACCTCGTCGCCGACGTCGCCGCGATCCTGCACGAGACCGGGCTGCCGCCGCACCTGCTCCAACTCGAACTCACCGAGTCCGCCGTCATGGGCAGCGCCGGCCGTCCCCTCCAGGCCCTGCACGCGCTCCACGAGATGGGGGTGCGCATCGCCATCGACGACTTCGGCACCGGCTACTCCAACCTCGCCTACATGAGCCGCCTGCCCGTCTCCACCCTCAAGCTCGACGGCTCCTTCGTGCAGGGCTTCCGCTCCGCGGAACACCCCAACCCCGCCGACGAGACCATCGTGGAGGCGCTGGTCGACCTCGCCCACCGGCTCGGCCTCACCGTGACCGCGGAGTGCGTCGAGAACGCCGAACAGGCCGAGCGCCTGCGCCGGATCGGCTGCGACACAGGACAGGGCTGGCACTACTCCCGCCCGGTGGCCGCCGCCTCCATCTCCCAACTGCTGGGCTGAGCACAGGATTTCGCGGGCGCTCCGGGAAGGGGCGCCGGATTCGCCTACGCGGTCGGCGGGTTCGCCTACGCGGTCGCCGAATTAGCCTGCGTGGTCGGCGGGTTCGCGTACGCGGTCGGCGGGCGGCCGAGGAGCTTGCCGAACGCGGCCGTGTACGCGGCGGGGTTGTCGTAGCCGAGCAGGGCCGCGACGCGCGTGACGGCGGTGCCCGCGGCGAGGTGCGGCAACGAGTGCAGGATGCAGGCGCGTTGCCGCCACTGCGAGAAGCTCAGGCCGGTGCCGCGACGGAAGAGCCGGGCGAGGGTGCGTTCGCTGACGTTGAGTTCGGCGCACCAGCGGGCGGGCGGGTCGTGGATGTCCGGTTGCCGCAGGAACGTCTCGCACAGCCCGCGCAGCCGTGGATCAGCGGGCAGCGGCACGTCCAGCGGCAGCGGGGCGAGGTCCTTCAGCTCGTGGAGGATGAGGGCGACCACCGCCTCGTCCCGGCTGTGCCCGGGATACCGCGGCTGCATGTCGACGGCCGCCAGCAGCAGCGCCCGCAGCAGGGGAGAGACGTCCACGGCCCGGCAGCGCGCGGGGAACCACGGCACGGCGGCCGGTTCGATGTAGAGGCTGCGGGTGCTGACGCCCGTCATCGCCACCTGGTGCCTGGTCATCGGCGGGATCAGCACGGCGCGGGCGGTGGGCACCGTCCAGCTGCCGTCCGCCGCCTCGACCCGCATCACGCCGGTCGCCGCGTACAGGACCTGGGCGCGGCGGTGCTCGTGCCGGCCGAGCAGGTGGTCGTGCGGGTAGTCGGTGCCGATGGCCAGCACGGCGCGATCGAGGGCGTCCACCTCCGCGACCGGGACATTGCGCATGCGCACGAGGCTACGCGGGATCGCGCCGGCTGTCTGCTGCGCGTAGGAAGGTGGCGATCCATCGATTGCCCGCCAGCGCGGATGATCCTTAGCGTCGTATCCGTGCTGACCTCCTTCCTCACCCTGGCGTTCTTCGGGTGCCTGACCGGCGTCACGACGGTGCTCTTCGGCTTCGGCGGCGGATTCATCACGGTCCCCGTCGTCTACGGCGTCCTGACCGTGACGGCGCGGCCGGGGGCGCAGGACGCCATGCACGTCGCCGTGGCGACCTCGGCGGCGGTCATGGTCGTCAACGCCACGGCCGCGGCGCTCGCCCAGTGGCGCCAGGACCGGCTGCGCGCCGAGTACGTGTGGCCGCTGGCCGCGTTCATCGCGCTCGGCGCCGCCGCGGGCTCGCTGGCCGCCACCCTGATCGGCGGGACCGCGCTGCGGCTGCTGTTCGCCGGCTACCTCCTGGTGACGATCGCCGACAGCCTGCTGCGGAAGGGCTTCCTCTCCGTGGCGCCCCGGGAGCGGCCGCAGCCGCTGGACCGCGGCACGACCACGTTCGGCGGCATCGGGATCGGGCTGGTGGCCGCGGGCCTGGGGGTGGGCGGCAGCGTCATGACGGTCCCGCTGCTGCGGCGCAGGGGCCTGCCGATGGCCGAGGCGACCGCCATGGCCAACCCGCTCAGCGTCCCCGTCGCCCTGACCGGCACGCTCGTCTACGCGCTCGCGCCGGCGTTCGCCACGTCCGCGGCCGGTTCGGGGGCGTCGGCCGGTGCGGGCCGGCTCGGCTACGTCGACCTCGCGGCGGGCGCCGCCCTGCTCGCCGGGTCGCTGCCCACCATCGCGGTGGTGCGGCGGGTCGCCGGTCGCGTACCGGACCGGGTGCACTCGGCCGCGTACGTGGGGTTGCTGCTGGTGGTGCTGGTCGTGATGGTCGCGATGGGGGTCTGACCCGGGGGCCGGCCCGGGGGCTGCCGTGAGTGCCTGGCGCGTGACCCGGTGCGAGGGCTGACGGGGCCGGGGGCACCGTGCGTGGGCTCAGTAGTCCGCGAGGTCGATCTCGGTGCCCGGGGGGAAGACCTCGACGCCCCAGGTGTGGACGTTCGGGTCGTCGGGGGCGCCGAGGACCGCGAAGCCGAGGTCGTTGAAGGCGATCCCGCCCGCGGCCTCGTCGCCGCGCAGGCCGAGCCCGGTCAGGTGGCGGTGCACCTCCTTGTAGGAGGGCCCGAGCAACTGGACGCCGCGGTAGCGGACTTCGGGGCCCAGCTCGACGGAGACGAAGTTCACCCGCTCCTGCTCGTCGTAGGACAGGCTCAGCCCCCAGCGGAAGAAGTAGTCCTCCGGTCCGTCGGCACGGCGGAAGACCGCGGGGTCGCCGCCGAGTTGGGCGACGGCGTCGGTACGGGCCTGCCCGAAGCGGACGACGTCCAGCCCCTCCCGCCCCTGGATGAGGTAGCGCTTCACACCCAGGACAACGGTCACGGAGCCGTCGGCGTTCCGGTGTTCCGTGCGAGTTTCGCCGCGCCCGCGGTTCCATGTGCGCCGCTCGCGTCCGGAGCCGGCCGCCGGGGTCGCTCAACGCCGGTGTGATTTCAGCTCGTCGAGGAGAGCGCGCAGCACCGCGAGGCGGCGGGCGAATTCGGCGGGGGTCGACGGTCTGAGTGCCGCCCGGGCCGCGTGGGCGGCGAGCAGCCCGAGGATCAGTCTGACCACGGCGCCGCTGACGGCGGCGCAGGCCAGGACCCACGCGGCGGCTCCCATGGGGTGTGTGAGCATCTTCGATCGCCTGTCTTGAGCCGAAGGGGGATCTCCGGTTTAGCGCGGCCACCGGCGGACCCGCTTCCCCGCGGTTGCGTGGAGTCCGCCGGTTGCGTGGAGTCCGCCGGGCACGCGGAGTCGGCCGCGCACGCGGGGGCGGCGGCCGGGTGCGCCCGAACTCCGCGCAGTTGCGCGGCTGTTGGTGGCGCGGCAGAACGAGGAGCATCCCGCACATGGACGACATGGACGAGCCGCGCGGGCCCCGGGGGAAACGGGGCCTGCCCTTCCCCTACGACCAGGACCTGTCCGGGGTGCTGCGCAACCTCAACCGCCGTACCCGCTGGGGACGCGACCGGCTCGCGAACGACCGGGTGACCGCCGCGCTCCTGGCGGCCGGCATGCGGCTGCTCGTGGGACACCTCGGCCCCGGCGGCCGGCAGCGCGTCAACAGCGAGCGCCTGCTGCTGGGTTCTCTCTCGCAGCGCAGAGTCGCCGAGGAGTTCGCAGCCGGCCCCGCGCCCTTCACCCGATACGGCAACGGGGTGTCGATGCTGCGCGACCGCTGGAGCCCGCACTCGGCCTTCGTCACCGACCTGATCACCTTCGCGGTGTGGCGGGAGAACTACCGGCCCGAATACCGGGAGCAGCGTGCCGCCAACATCAGCCGGCTGGTGCACGGACCGGACTTCGTACGGGCCGTGCACGAAATCGCCTACCAGCACACCGCCGAGGGGCTTCGCCTGCCCTCCGTCCGGCTCGGCCTCGCGCTCATGACGGCCGCCGAGGGGGACGACGAGGTGACCCGGATCATCTCCGCCGTGTACGAGGACTACCTCGGGTCGTGGAAGAAGCTGTACGACACCGTCCTGCGGGAGCGGCACCTGCGGCTGCGCAGGGGACTCACGCTCGACGACCTGGCGAACGCGCTGTCCGCGGCCACCGACGGGATGACGCTCCGGGCCATCGGTGACCCCGCCGCCGGTGTCGTCGACCACGACCGCCGCAGTTCCCTGATGGGCACGGTCGCGCTGGCGGTGATCCACGCGTTCCTGGAGCCCGACGACACCGCCGACGGCCTCACGCTGGAGCAGGCCGTCGCGGCGAGGTTCGGCGAACTCCCGCACTGAGCACGGCACATGGG
>NZ_JACEGK010000176.1:0-13822 GCF_056859195.1 Streptomyces sp. NH27 | reverse complement strand
CGCTGAAACCACGCCCGCCCATGGGCCCGGTTCGCCATGCCCCGAGCAGCACCAACACGCCTCCCTGACCGACTGGTTGCTGCTCGGGGCCACCCACCCGAACTGAAGGGACACGCCCGGATGGTCACCCTGGACCCGCACCAGGTGGCAAGCCCCGCCGTACGGGACCTGCTCCACCTCGTCAACCACCCCGACTTCGACCGCGCACAGCAGCAGATCGAACGCCTCGGCGGCTGCACCGAACCCGTCCGCCTGACCGGCCACACCACCACCGTCGACACCACGACCGGCGAGGTGCTGCGCACCTATACATCCTCCGAGGAGCCCACGGGCAGCCTGCTCACCGCGTGCGGCAACCGCCGCGCTTCCCGCTGCCCGGCCTGCTCCCGCCTCTACGCCGCCGACACCTACCACCTCATCCGCTCCGGCCTCTCCGGTGGCAAGACCGTGCCCGACACCGTCCGTACCCACCCCCGCGTCTTCGTCACACTCACCCCGCCATCCTTCGGCCCCGTCCACAACCGCCTCACCACCCCCGGCGGCGACATCCGTCCCTGCCGGTGCCGCAAGCTCCACGAACTTGACGACGCTCTGATCGGGACGCCGCTCAACCCCGGGACGTACGACTACGAAGGCGCGGTCTTGTTCAACGCCCACGCCTCCGCCCTGTGGGCCCGCTTCACCACCTACCTGCGCCGCGAGATCGCCGCCGGGCTCGGCATGACCCAGAAGGCCGCCCGCGCTGTCCTGCGGGTGTCTTTCGCGAAGGTCGCCGAGTACCAGCGGCGCGGCCTGGTCCACTTTCACGCCGTCATCCGGCTCGATGACCCGGAGGGCAACACCGCGCCCCCGCCGCCGGACGCCACCGTCGCCGTGCTCTCCGATGCCATCAGGGCCGCCGCACCGCGCGCCCGCATCTCCGTCACCTCGAACGCGGTCGGGGAACGCGAACTCGCCTGGGGCGAACAGCTTGACGTCCGCGAGATCGCCTCCTTCGGCACCGACGCCGAACTCACCGACCAGGCCGTTGCCGCCTACGTGGCCAAGTACGCCACCAAGTCCGCCGACGCCTCCGGCACCCTCGACCACACCCTCCTCTGCCGCCCCTGCCAGGGACGCGGCGCCACCCTCCTACCCCACGGAACCCCGCTCCCGTGCACCGCCTGCGGAGGAACCGGACAGACCCGCCCGCTGCCCCGCCTCGCCGTCGCCCGTCACGTCCGGCAGATGATCCGCACCTGCTGGGAGCTGGGCAAACGCCCAGAGTTCGCCCACCTCAAGCTCCGGAAGTGGGCCCACATGCTCGGCTTCCGCGGCCACTTCTCCACCAAATCCCGCAGCTACTCCACCACCCTCGGCGCCCTGCGCGACGCCCGCCGCACCTGGCGCACCGAACAGGCCCGCACCCACGCCGACCTGCCCGAGCCCGACCCAACGACCACGCTCGTCGTCGGCCACTGGAACTACCTCGGCTCGGGCTACAGCCCCGGCGCAGCCCTCCTCGCGGCCGGCGTGTGGCATCGCAAGGAACTGGAACGGCAGTTCATCGCGGAAGGCGGCTGCTGATGGCCTCGCCCCCGCTCGCTGTCCTCCGCACGGAGGCGGACCCGGTACTGGATCTGCTGACGGTGCCCCAGGTCATGGCCGCCTTCAGCTCGGCCGCTCCGCCGTCTACGACCTGCTCCGCTCCGGCCAGCTCGCCTCGATCACCCTCGGCCGCGCCCGCCGCATCCCCACCCGCGCCCTCACCGACTTCATCCACGCCCGCCTCGAACAGGAAGCCGCCTGATGACCACACCCCGCGACACCCCCACCTCCCGCCGCGCCCGCGCCAACGGTGACGGAACCATCTACCAGCGCAAAGACAGCCGCTGGGAAGCCGCCGGATACGTCCTCGCACCCGGCAACACACGCAAGCGCATCCGCGTCTACGGCACCACACGCAAAGAAGCCCTCGCCAAGCTCACCGAGAAGATCGCCGCCAGCAACCGCGGCCTCCCCGCACCCTCCGCGCAGGGCAACCTGGCCGCGTACCTGGCGTACTGGCTGGAGAACGTCGCCGTCCACCACCTCCGCGAGAACACCCACACCCGCTACACCGCCGTCACCCGGCTCTACCTCATCCCCGGCCTCGGCAAGAAGAAGCTCGCCAAGCTCACCGCCAAGGACGTCCGCACCTGGCTCAGTGCCTGTTTTCGATCCTTGGAGAGCGTTCGCCCAGCTCAGAATTCGAACAGGGCCTAGCTGGAGCGTGGTCGGCGGGTCTTGTGTTCTCGAGAGATCGGTTCGTTGCAGTTCGCGGACTTGGCCAGGGTGGAGTCCGCAGGGCCGGACTGTCGGAGCCGTTCGCTAAGGTCTGCGGCCATGACTGAGATCACTGCGGAAGCGTGGCCCGAACCTCCACTTGCCGGTACCGAGGCAGCAGCCGTCATCGGTGCCCTCGAGCGCCAGCGGGCAACGCTGGCCTGGAAGTGCTCCGGCCTGGACGCAACTGGCATGCAAGCCACTGTCGGCGCGTCCACCATTACGCTGGGCGGTCTGCTCAAGCACCTGGCGCACGTAGAAGACAGCCACTTTGCACGGCTGTGGCTCGGCTCTTCCGTCGGCGCCCCCTGGAATACCGTCGACTGGGACACCTTCCCGGACTGGGACTACCACTCCGCCGCCAAGGACACTCCCGAGCAACTGCTCACTCTCTGGCAGGAATCAGTCGCCCGTTCCCGTGCCATCGTTGACAAGGCACTCAGCGCGGGCGGTCTGGATCAGGTCGGTGCCTATGTCACCCGCAGCGGCGAACACCCCAACCTCCGCCGCATTCTCCTGGACCTCGTTGAGGAGTACGCCCGCCACGTAGGCCACGCCGACCTCATCCGCGAATCCGTCGACGGCCTTGCGGGCGAGGATCCGCCGAGGTGAACTGAGGTATCTCGTGTGCTCGCTCCGCTGGTCGGGCGGGCTGACGGGCTCGTGACGGCGGCGGGAGGATAAGTGCGGCTCAGCGGATTTGGGATTTCCCGGTGGCGGTGGTGACCGTCACCGCCGTTTCGATCAGTCCCGTTGCGCTTCGCGAGAGTCCGGTTGCCCGCTTCTGCGGGAGCTTCGGCGGGTGATTCGCCTGGTCATGAGCGTGATCGCGGCCCAGGTGATGAGCGATTCCGAGTGCTGGATGAGCCGTTCGTAGTCCCGTGCATGTCTGCGGGCGTGCATGATCCAGGCGTGTGAGCGCTCGACGACCCAGCGCCGGGGCAGAACGACGAACCCAGGGACGTTTTTCGGGCGGCTGACGGTTTTGATCGTCAGGTCCAGGTAGGTCTTGGCCCAGGTCACGAGCTGTCCGGCATAGGCGGAGTCGGCCCAGACGATGGTGATTTCGGGGTGCATCAGCCGCAGTCGGAACAGCACTTCCTTGGCCGCGTTGCGGTCGGTCATGTCGGCCGGGGTGACCATGACGAACAGGGGCAGGCCCTTGGTGTCCACGACCAGGTGCCGCTTGCGGCCGTTGATTTTCTTGCCGGCGTCGTAGCCGCGGGAGTCCTTGCCGACGGTGTCGGCGGCCTTGATCGACTGGGAGTCGATGACGGTGGCGACCGCTCCGGGAGCCCGGCCCATCTCGCGGCGGATCCGCTTGCGGAGATGGTCGCGGATCTGGCCGACGACGCCGCAGGCGGCCCAGCGGGCCATGAACCCGTAACACGTGCGCCAGGGCGGGAAGTCCTTGGGCAGGGACCGCCACTTGCAGCCGGTGTCCACGACATAGCGGATCGCGTCCACGATCTCCCGGCGGGGATGCTTCTCGGGACGGCCGCCTGCCTTCGTTTCGCAGGCCGGTGTCGGCAACATGGGCTCGATCAGGGCCCATTCGTCGTCCCAGGTGTCGGAGGGATAGCAGCGTCGCCGTGGCAACGTTTCCTCCCTCAAGGACGGGGGTGGGACCGACCGCTTCGCGGCCGGTCCCACCGGTCAGGCATCGGTGAAGTCGGCGATGACGTCGAGCGTGGACTCGACCGAGCTGAGCTGGGTGTTGAGGTGTTTGATCCACCGGCCCTTGGGCTGGAGGGCGGCGTGCGGAGCGACCGTCCCGGTGATGAACCGGCGGATCTCGGTGAGCTTCCCGCGGATGACCGCGACCTCGTATGCCTGGAGCTCGGCGGGATCGGCGCAGAACTTGTAGCCGTCCTTCCTGGTCCAGATCAGGGGCGGCCAGCCGCGTTCGGCGATGGTGTCCCGCAAGCAGGCCAGGCCGGAGCGGGTCTGGTGGGGTGAAAGTTCGCTGGATCTGACCAGCTGGTTGAAGGTCAGGCCGGCCGGGCGGGCCTCGAAGAGCACGAACCGGACGGTGTCGGCGTGTCGCTGGGCGGCGGGTGATCTGCGCTCGGAAGCGCGAGGCATCGCCTACTCGCCTTGCAGCAGTTTGGCCAGCTCGCCGTCGACGTCGACCTTGCCGGTGTCGACCGCGGTCTCGATCCAGTCCAGCGTCGCCCGGACGCGGGCGACGTTCTCGTGGACGATGGTGCGTTCGTCGTCGCCGAGCTGGCGGTCGCGCAGGCCGGGGACGACGCGGCCGGCCGCCGCGACGAAGGAGTGGCAGGCGGTGACCAGGTCCAGGAACTCCACCGACCGGTCGATGTTGCGGATGGCGGGGGCGACGGGGCTGGTCCCCTCGAAGTGCTCGCGGGCCTGCCGGCCCCGCTCGACCTGGGCGTGGTTGACCTGGTGGCGGGCGGTGTCGTCCGACATCGCCCGGAAGGCGACGTCCGGCCTGCGGAGCAGGCTCGTCGCGGCGGTGGTCGCCACCGACTCGTCGCGGGTGAACTCCTCCACGACTCGGACTTTCTCCTGCTCGGGCACTTTCGCCGCGACCGTCGGCCGCTTGAGGAAGTCGGTGGTCACCGCCGCAGCGACGTCCTCGTCGCGGGCCAGGGTATGAATCGCGGTGATCTTCTCCTGCGGGGTGACGGGCTTGACGACCTGCCGGCCGACCCGCCGGTTGGCCTCGTCCGGCGTCCACCGGCTCTTGCCCTCCGGCGGGGTGAGGATCGTGGCCCACCGTTCCTCGTCGTCGACGATGGACGCCATGACCTTGTGGACGGTGAACGACACCCCCGACACCCGGCGGTCCTCCGGCCACCTCGACGCGGCCCACCTGGCCGTCCTCACCGTCGAGTACGACAGTCCGATGTCCTCGGCGAGGCGGAACAGGGAGTCCTTGACCGTGAACAGCTCGTCGCCCCGCTCCTGGCCGCCGGCCTCGCGCATCGGCTCGACCTCGAGTGCGCAGTCGCCGATCGTGAACTGGATGCGGCTGGACGTCTCGACCAGTTTCCGCAGCTCGGCCACGATCGCCGCATAGCGGTTCCCTCTGACGCTGCCGACCTTGTCGGCGGACTCGATCTCTTCGGGCATGGCATTCACCACGCACCGCGGACCGGTGCACGGCCAAGCGGCCGTGGCGAGACCCGGCTCGCTTCCCGACCGAGAGTCGGACCGGAAATACGACGATCACAACGGACGACCGTAATTGACCACATTCTGACCGAAGTTGGGTCCCGAATGCGTTCGCGATGCGGTCACTGTGACCGTTCGCCGAACGTTTCCTTCTGGGCCCTCCAGGCCCTCGTGACGCACCGCCGCGAGCAGTAGACCGCGTTCGAACGGCGGTCCACCCCGGCCACCCAAGCCGCCCCGCACTCGGGGCACTCGGCTCTGCCGGCACCACTCAACTCCGCGGCCACCCGCTTGCGCAACCGCCGTTCCCGGCGCCACTGCCTGGAACGACATGCTGCCGAGCAGTACACGGCAGTAGGCCGTGCGCCCGGCCGCAACCGTTCACCGCAGCCCTCACACACCCGATCCCCGGCCTCCCCGGCGCCCTTGGACACCCAGCCAGCCTAGGACCCAAAGCTACTTAAAACCGGGGATCGAAAACAGGCACTCAACCAACTCCGCACCACCTGCCAGTGCTGCGTACGTGGTCTCGACGCCGCCCGCGATCAACCCCGCTGCTGTGCCGCTGGAACGTGCTGCTCCAGGCGGCTCTCGCCGCTGACCTTGGCCTACGTCCACTCCGTCCTCAAGTCCGCCCTGGAGCACGCCGTACGCGAGGAAGAGATCCCGCGCAACGTCGCCCGAAACGTCCGCACCGGCACACCTCGGCCCCGCCGCTTCGAACCCCTCACCGCCGCAGAAGCGCGCGAGTTCTTGGCCGCAGCCAGCGGTCACCACTTGCAGCCGCTGTTCGAACTCGCCCTGCGCACCGGGTTGCGCAAGGGCGAACTCCTTGGCCTGCGCTGGGAAGACCTCAACCTGGCCGGCGGAACCGCCAGCATCCGCCGCACCCTCCAGCGCACCAACTCCGGCGGCCTGACAGCCCTCCCGACGAAGACCCAGAGCTCGGAGCGGCGGATCGCACTGCCCACCGAGTGCCTGCACTCCCTCACACAGCACCGCGAACGGCAGCATCAGGAACGCGAAACGGCAGGGACGAACCGGAAGGCGAGCGGCTACGTCTTCACCCGGCCCGACGGCTCCCCGATCGAAAGCGCCACCCTGACCCGACACTTCAATGCCCTGCTCCACCGAGCCAGGCTCCGCCGCATCCGGTTCCACGACCTCCGCCACTCGGCGGCGACCCTCCTGCTGGAACAGGGCGTCGAACTCGTCGTGATCAAGGAGCTGTTGGGGCACGCCCACATCGGCGTCACCGCCACCGTCTACGCCCACGTCCGACTCCGCCTCCAACGCGACGCCATCGACCTCCTCAGCCACGCCCTCCGCAACCCCACCGAGATCACCGGCAAGCCCGACAACGGCGACGAACCACCCCTCGCCGGAGCCGCCGTCCGCTGACGTTGCCGTCAACTACTGCCGTCAGACCCTCCTTGCACACCACGGTGGCCCCACCGAAAACAAATCCGGTGGGGCCACTAGGTTAATCACTGAAGCCTATCGAGATCCTTCACGGGGAGCTATCGAACGATCCCGTCGCGCACCTCGTCGTAGATGTCTGGATCCATCGCCAGGTGGCGCTGGCTATCAACGAAGAATGCCCCTCGGCGGTAACACTCGTTGAATACATTCACCATCTGCTCAACACTCGCAAATTCAATTTCCGTGGCCTCTCCAACGAGAACTCCCGCCACCTGCGCCGGCTTCCCTGGCTGCCATACGGCAGCGTAGATGTCTCCACTTGCGCCAGCAAGGATAGGCACCCAATGATCTCCCAAGACGGAATCTCCGGAATGGGTCAGCTTCGCTTCCATCGCCTCGCGCAGGGAGATCGGCGCGTAACCCGGGACTACGTTGACGTCGTCTTGAGTCTGACCCTCGTGGAGCTCAACACCGTTGCACCACCCGAACCAGGTAGTCACCTCATCCGGGGGAAGCACGCCCACCGTAGCCTGGACCTGACGGTCATCGACGCCTGGCACCAGCCAGGGGATGACGGGCCGGGCCATCTCTTCGAGCCGCTCCACTAGGGCTTCAAGCTCTATCGACAACATCCCTAACGCTCCCGTCCCTCATTGCCTACGCACATAGTACTGGTCCCCACCATTGATGCCGTTGTCTCTGAGGAACGGCCACAACGAGTCTCGCCCATGAGCCACATTCTCGTTTCGCGGAATAAGCCGGAGTGTTGCACCAGACCCACCCTCATACGTGGACGCGAATGGGAACTCTTCCCAGGACATGCCAGCCGCAAGGGTACCCGGACGGGGAGCCCCGGCTTGTGCAGCGTTTCGATTCGCTCGAATAGCCGAACGACCTGTCATGCGCGTCACTATTGGACTCTCTCCGTTAGCAAGCGCATTAGTGAAGTTATCCGCAACTCCCGGATAGGCAGATGAATCAATCTCATGCACCGGAAGAGCAGTCGCTTCACCCGAAGAATCCACCGCGAAGACGCGACCGCAAGTGTTATGCACCAGGACCGGCGTCTGCCCCGCCAGCACATAGTACGTGTGGAGTTGGTCGACGGTGAGGTTGTACATGTCGGCCGCGCCCGAAAGGGGGTGGACTGCGGCGACGTGGACGTGGTGGTTGGTGGCGGTGTTGAGTGCGTCGCCCGGGGTGAGTTCTTCGGCGGGCACCCATTGGTGGCGGGTGTCGTCCCAGAAGGGGTGTTCCGTCGTGGTGTGCAGGACGGTGGTGTGGCCAGGGCTCGTCTGGACGGTGAGGTCAACGAGGTTGGTGTCGTGGTTGAGGTGGGTGGCGGTGACCTTGTGCGGGCCTTGGTGTTTGCCGGTGGACGGGTCGGCTGTCTCGACTTCGTCGCCGAGTTTCAGGTCCTTGATCTTCTTCTTGTCGCCGCCGGACGTGAGGACCTTGGTGTCGCCGCTGAAGCTGTTCCGACAGCCAGTGCCGCCGCGCTCACCCTTGAGCATCTCCCCCTCACCACGGATGTCACCGGGGCCGGCCAGCGCTGCGGCGTTGGCACCGACGACTGCACTCGTGCTGCTGCCTTTGATTGCTGCTGGGCAGCCTCCGACGTCGCTGCACGCCATGAAGACGTCGGTGGTCAGGGTCTGATTGAGGACTGCCTGGCCGTCGGCGCTGTCGGCGGAGGTGGGGTCGTCGCAGTAGAAGTCGCTGAACTTGCAGTCCTCGCCGATGCGCTTGTCGAGTGCTTCGGCGAACTTCTCCCGGTTCTTCCAGTCCGTCGGGACGATGACGGTGGGGTAGATCTCCTCCGTGGACGGAAGGGCCGTATTCGCCGGTGACGCATCGAAGTGCGCCGGTGCGTCAGAGCAGTTCACGTCCTTGCAGTCGTCGTTCGCGGTGGTCACGTTGTCGCCGACGTGTTGGTTGTCGCCGGTGCACTTCTCCTCGCCGGTGCTGCACTCCTCCTGGCGGAGGCCATCGGGGTCCGCGCCGGTGACCGGGTTGTTCGCGGCGTAGGCGTAGCCGTTGATCTGCTGGGGATCCGTGAGCTCGAGGAGGGGGTCGAGGGAGATGAAGCGGCCGGTGGTCGGGTCGTAGTCGCGGGCGCCGAGATGGGTCAGGTCGGTGGTGGCGTCCTGCACGCCGCCGACGAAGCCGTGGTCGCCGGCCCAGGGGCCCATGCTGCTGTCGCGGTCGTTGCCGAACGGGTCGGTGCGGCGGTAGGTGACGGCCTGGGTGGTGGCGTCGATCTGGGTGGTCGCGGTGTTGTGGGCGTCGTCCAGGACCCACTGGAAGGTGCCGCCGGTGGTGCGCACGGCGATGGTCTGGCCGAGCCACGTGTAGTAGCGGGTGGCGGTGGTGCTGGTCGTGCCCTTGTCCAGATGGACCTCGGTGTCACCGAGGAAGAGCGTGGTGCCGGTGGCATCACGGGTCAGCAGGCGGTTGCCGTCGGCGTCGTAGAGATAGGAGGCCGTGGTGCCGTCGGCCAGCTTGTCCGACGTGAGGTGGCCTTCGTCGTCCCAGAGGAGACTCTGCGTACTCCCGTTGAGGTCGCGGCTGGTGGTGTGGCCGTCCGCGTCGTAGACGTAGCTGTCGGTACTGGTGACGCTCGGAGTTGAGGTGGTGCTGCTCGTCAGCGTGTGCGGCTGCGGGCCGTTCGGAGAATCGGCCGGAGCGCCGTAGCCGTAGTCGGTGGTCGTGTCACCGGCGTCGGGGGGCGTGGCGTGCTGGAGGAGTTCCTTGCGGTTGCCCAGTACGTCGTAGGAGTAACTCTGCCAGTACGGTGCCGGGCCGCTGCCGAGGGTGGTGCCGGTCGGTGCGGTGGTGCAGGCGTTGGTGGTCTGCCAGGTGTCGGTGGTGGTGAACGCCGCGGTGAGCCGGTCGTGCCCGTCGTAGTGGTAGCACTGGGTGTCGTCGACACTGTTCGCGCGGGTGTCGACCATCGTCGGGTTGCCGGAGTCGTCGTAGGCGTAGTGCGAGTCCTGGACGATTCCGCTGTCGGCGGCGCTGTCATCGGTGACCAGTTGCCTCGTCAGACGGTTCGTGCCGTCCTCGTAGGAATTGGTCTCCTGTACCTGCTTGGCCGTGGCCATGGTGATCTGCGCGAGTTGGCCGAGTTCGGTGTACTGCGTGTCGCGCACGTAGTTGTAGGCGTCGCTTTTGAGCGTGTCCGGCATGGCCAGGCTGTTGTAGCCGTAGCTCAGCGTTTCTTGCGGCATGCCTCCTGCGGCAGGGTCGGTGGCGTCGTCGAGCGTGCCGTCGAGGTAGTAGGAGGAGTCGGAGACGTAGGAACCGGCCAGTGCCTCCTCGCCGGGAACCGACGGGATCACGACCCGGGTGTGGACCGGGCGGTACATGGCGTCGTAGGTTCCGACCTGCGACATGTAGGCGGCGCCGGCTGACCCGGAGCCGCCGACGTAGCGGATCGAAGAGGTCGGTTGACCCAACTGCACCGAGTCGTAAGTCCACTTGGCGAGCTGGTTGTCAGCGGTCTGCTGGTCGGCGGGCACGCGTCCGCAGGACCTGGATCTGGTCGTCGTCCAGATGGCGGCCCAGCGCGTGCTCCCCCTCCGGGCCGAGCCCGCCGATCGCCCGCAGCGCGTCCAGCAGATCCGTGGCCGTAGGGGCCCGCTCGGCCGACAACTCCTCACCGAGCCGCGCGAGCCGGTCCCGCAGCACACCGAGCGCGGCGATGGACGCGTCCACGCCCGCCAGGTGGTCCCGGACCAGTCGCTCCGGGTCCACCCCGGCGTCGAGGCACACGCCGATGGTGTCCAGGGCCAGCCCCAGACTGCGCAGCGCCAGCACCTGGTAGAGCCGGCCGAGGTCCTCCTCGGTGTACTCCCGGTGCCCGCCCGCGGTGCGCTGCGACGGGCTGAGCAGGCCGATGGCGTCCCAGTGGTGCAGCGTGCGCACGGTCAGGCCGCTCGCCTCGGCAAGCCGGCCCACCTTCCAGGTGGCAGAAGTGGTCATACGGCAACGATGCGGCCTCACCCGACGTGAGGTTCAACCCGCTCGCCGGGAAACGTTCAGACGGCGCGGAATTCGCCCGCGCGGACCGCCTCCACGAACGAGGTCCACGCGGCAGCGGAGAACGTCAGCTGCGGTCCGCGCGGGTCCTTCGAGTCGCGTACGGGGACGACCCCGTCGGCGTGCGGAGCGAACTCGACGCACGAGCCGCCGTTCGCATTGCTGTGGGAGGACTTGCGCCATACGGCCGCGGCTTCAACGCAACTGCCGCCGTTGCCGTTGCTGTAGGACGACTTACGCCAGTGGGCGCGGCTCAACTCCCGCTCCGTGTGCATGCGTACGCTCCTCCGCGGGTGGGCCGGGACGGTACGCGTGCAGCGTCCCGCCCGGGGCACCCACCGGCAAGAGGGCAATCCGGCCACGGTCAGACGGCGGGGAACTCCCCCGCGCGGACCGCTCCGACGAACGAGGTCCACGCGTCCGCGGAAAAGGCGAGCGCGGGGCCCTGCGGGTCCTTCGAGTCGCGTACGGGGACGACGCCGGAAACGTTCGGAGCGAACTCGACGCACTCGCCGCCGTTGCCGGAGCTGTGGCTGCTCTTCGTCCAGGTCGCGGCGGACAGGTCCGGGGTTGCGCTCATTGGCTGTACTCCTCCATTAGATCGCGGATGAACCCCAGCGACTCCCTGGGAGGCATCGCGGCGGCACGCAGCCGATCGTACTGCTCCTGTGCGTCGGCGACAGTCGACGATGAGTCATCAACGTGCCCCCACTGCATCGTTTCCGAGTAGAGACAGGCGCTGCCGTCTTCCATCGACAGCAACGTGAACAGCGTGGGGCCGCCGGGCAGGCCCTGGTCGAAGGGCGAGACCTGGAGGGTGACGTGCTTGCGCTCTGCCTCAGCCAGCAATCGTGCAAGTTGGGAGGTCATGACTTCACGATCTCCAACGATCGTTCGCAGCGCCGCTTCGTGCAGGACGATCCACATGAGGGGCTGCTCGACACGTTGCTTCAGCGCCGCACGTCGAGCCAGACGCGCCTCAACGCGAATGGCGATCTGCCCGGACTCCTCGCGCGGATGCGCCTGAGCGAAGATGGCCGTCGCGTACTCCCGCGTTTGAAAAACGCCCGGAACGACCATTGGTGAATAGTTCAGGATCACCGTCGCCTCGCGCTCCAGATTGACGTACGGGATGAACCAGCCCGGGTGGCCGCGCTCGCTCACGCGGACCCGTAGGCGCGCGAAGAACCCGGGAGTGCCGAAGATGCGGTCGCACGCTTCCGCGAACTGTTCGGACGCGAGGAGCTTGCCGCTCTCGACGCGGGTGACGTAGGGGCGTTCGTACCCGGTTTCGGCTGCCAACTGCGCCTGGGTCATGCCGCGTTGCTCCCGGGCGAACCTCACCTCTTGCCCGAAGTAGGCGGCACCGTCCTGGCGTTGGGATGCGAATGCGCTCATGGGCTCCCTCCTCGCTCTGAGTTCGGGCCCCTTTGGAACCCAGTTTTCGCTGGCGACGGTACCCGTCAGGCGCGACGCTGGAAACGCACAGCGAGGACGCGATCACGGAGAGGCGACCCTCATGCCGTACCCCGAAGGGACCTGGGTGGTGGACACCCGCACTGGCGACCTGGGCGAAGTAATGCGTGGAAGTGCGGGGTTGTTGTCGCTGCGGCGCCCGGGGAACAGGGGGCTGTGGGTGGCGGAACCGTGCAGCGTGCGGCAGGCGCGCCCCTCGGAGATCGCCTCGGCTGAGGCCGCTTTCGGGGTGTGGGAACTACGCGTCGAAGGCCGGCCGGAAGGCACGGAGGGCGAGCCGTTCACCCGTATGCGCGGGCATGCGTGGGCACTCGGAAAGCTCACTCCGGAAAGAATCGCGCAGAAAGGGAAATTGCAGATGGAACACACCACCGTGGACACCACCGAGCTGACGTTGCCGGATGGGCCGAGCAAGGGGGGCGACGCTTTACCGGTTGCCGGGGTGCCGCAGGCGCGTGAGTGGCGGATCAGCACGACGAGCCGGCACACCGTGAGCGGGTATCTGCCGCCGTGGGCGGCGGAGGACCCGAGCGAAGTGGACGTGCCGATCGAGTACTTGGCCGCGCGGTTGGTGGACGTGCACCACTACGCCGACTTCGAGGGCCAGACCGTGCGGAACGTACGGCGCGCCGGGCACGAGGATGGCGAGCCCGCCGACGTGCAAGTGCTGTGCGGCAGCATGGACTGCGTACCGTTCGCCGCCGACCCGGACCCCCGGGTGCCGACGGTGAGCGTCAATCTCACGCCGGAGTGCTGGATCGGCGACCTCGGTCCGGGCGACGTGTTGCGGCTGGCGGCCCAACTCCGTTCGCAGGCGGACCGGTTGGCGTACGAGGTGCACCCGGCGCTGCTCGCGGCGCGGGCGGACTGGGCGGCGGCCCACCAGAACACCGCGGACGTCATCGTCGTACGCCCCTCGGGGAGCCGCACATGAGCGCCGCCCGAATCCGTACGACCGCCGGCAACTCCCCTACCCCCGCCGTTCCTTACATCGCGACGTGGAGCGCGGAGGAACGCACTCCCGGGGTGCTGACGTTGCGTCCCGACGGATGCGGCATCGCGTACCTGGACGAGACGCCCCATGACCGTGACCGCGAGGGCGCATTGTGGCTGCGCGCGGGGCTGGCGCGGGGGCGCGGCAAGCCCTCGTTCGGCGCTGTGCATCCGGCTCGACAACGGCGGGCGATGCGGATGCTGTTGTGCCAGGTGTGCGCGGGGCCCGCCGACCGGGACGAGCGCGGCGTGCTGTGGCTGCTCGGCGACGACCACGACGACTGGCCGGGCTGGCCCGAGGAGATGGGCGCCACCCATCCCCCGGTGTGCCGCCCCTGCGCGCTCGCCTCGCTCCGCCTGTGCCCGTACCTGCGGCGCAGCCACACCGCCGTCCGCGTCGCCCGACCCCGCCCCGGCGGCGTACACGGCATGCTCTACGCTCCCC
>NZ_JACEGK010000175.1:0-13835 GCF_056859195.1 Streptomyces sp. NH27 | reverse complement strand
CTGCTACACCGCCCGCCGGCCCGGCGAGGTCTGCGAAGCCATCGACAAGGTGGGCAAGGCCCTGGCCCTGCTGAGGCCCCAGGCGTAGCCCCTCCCGAACCCCCGCCGCCATCACCCACATCGGCGCGTCTCTCGGCGGCTTGGCCGGGCTCATCACCGCGCCGAGCCCGCAGACCGGTGACCGGCGGACCGGCCCTCGCAGATGCCGCGGGCGAGGGCCAACTGCTTCTCGGCCTTCGCGGTGTCCTCGCACGCCAAGCAGCCTTCTCGTCCGAGGAAAACACCCATGTCACGGGGCGACAGACGTCGGCCCTGCTCCGAGCTCCCCGCCTCACCCACCGCGAAGTCTGCGTTCGTAGTCGATTTCCACAATTTCCTCTAGTTGAGGGTCTCGGTAGTCCTGGCTTCAGATCATGGGGTGAACAGGACGCGGGATTCGAGATCGCTACGTCCGGTGACGTCCGTGCCTTCGGTCTTTTGGTTGGATGGTGATGTCGAGGTGGGGGTCGACGCAGGGCCGTCAACACCCTGCGCGACGACGTCCTCGCACTCATCCGCTCCTGACCCCCACCCCTGGGGAGACAGACCTCACGCCGCGAATCCGCACGCCCCGGCCTCCATACCGGTGGCCACGCACGCGAGTTCGACTCCTGGGGGATACCTATGTCGAGGACCGGCCAGCAGAGACGGTGATAGCCGTATCTGGAGGACAGGGCAGGGGAGGACTTCGCTCGCGCAGCGATCGACGTCGACTGCGAACACGGGACCCACAGGGGTCCCGTCCCCGTCGGCCGACTCCCGGTGGAACAAGACTTCCCTCGGCTTCGTCCGGCTCCGGCAGGAATACGGCGTGTCCGCCACTGTCTCGCCTGCCTCAACGGGCGTCACAGCCCCGGCCCCCAACACTTGGCCGTAGCCGCCTTGCCGCGCACGGTAACGGACTCCTGAAGCAGTCAAGAGCATCGCGCTCGACAAGCCAGCACCGTCGCACCTTGGCCTCGGCAGCACGCGCGGCACCCACAGGGCCGTAGCTCCGGGATCAGGGAAAAGCGCGACAGAACTCAACTGACTACCAGTCAGTAAAGTCAGCATTGGGTCAGCATCAGTCCTGGCACACCCCGTCACAGTCGTACGCACATGCGAATTCCGCGAAGCGCACTGCGGGCATTCCGAGCCTGGCGAGCCCAAGCCTTTCTGCGGATGCGAGCCAACCCCCGACCCGCTCGATACGGAGGCACCGAGCGGGTCGGGGGTTTCAAGGAAACAGCAGCTCAGCGCTCACGGCCGCGCGCCTTCAAGGGAGTTGGCGGGAGTTCCGGGGCGAGTAGGCGGTCGCCGTCGTAGCCGTGCACCTCGCCGAAGCGGGTGCTCTCATTCCACGCCTCGCGAGCTTCGGCGATATCCTGGTGCGAACGCCCGACGAAGTTCCAGAACATGACGATCTTCTCGGCGAAGGGTTCGCCGCCCAGGAGCATGAGGGACGCGGCGGTGTCGGCGAGCAGGGGGAGGTCGCGGCGGCCGGCGCCGAGGTAGAGGAGGGACCCGGGGGTGAGGGGGACCCCGTCGACATCCGCCCGGCCGGACATCGCGAGGACGGCGTACTCGAAGTCCGGCTGGAGGGGGAGGCGGGCGGCGGCGCCCTCGGCGAGGGTGATGTCGGCGCCGACGAGGGGACTGTGGATGGTGCCGGGCGAGGCCGTGCCGTCGAGTTCGCCGAGGATGACGGTGGCCTGCAAGCCGTGCGCGGTGACCTCGGGGAGTTCGGTGTGGTGCTCGAAGGCGGGCGCGATGTGCCGGCGGGAGTCGGGGAGAGCGACCCACAGCTGGGCGCCGTGCAGGTAGCGGGCGTGGTCGCGGGGCGACTCCTCGGAGTGCGAGATGCCCCGCCCCGAGGTCATCAGGCCCAACTCCCGGGGCCGTACGGTCTGCTTGCTGCCGAGGCTGTCGCGGTGCAGCACTTCCCCGTCGTGCAGCCAGCTCACGGTCTGGAGCCCCATGTGCGGGTGCGGCGGCACCTGCATCCCCGGTTCTCGGGCGATGTCGTCGGGGCCGTAGTGGTCGACGAAGCACCACGCCCCGATCATCCGGCGGCCGAGGTTGGGGAGCAGCCGGCGCACCTGCGTGCTCTCGCCGAGCGGCACGGTGCGGCCGGTGAGCAGTTCGCGGACCGGAGCGGCGGAGACACCCTCGCGGCCGCCGCAGACGCTGGCGGACGGTTTCACATCGAGATTGCTCATGGCCCGATCATGCCCCGGGACGTGCCCGCGGCGGCCGAGGCGGCTCCACCAGCCGCTCCGGTATGTCGGCCAAGCGGCCGCGCAGCCGCTCGCCGAGTGCCTTCGCCTGGGGGTCGGCGCGGGTGGACGCGGCCACGCCGTCGCCGAGCAGATCGTGCACGACGAAGTTCAGGGCCCGCAGGTTGGGCAGTTCGTAGCGGCTGACCGGCAGCCGGGCGGCCTCGGGCAGCAGCGCGCGCAGCCGGGGCACGTCGAGGTAGTCGCGCAGCCAGGCGTACACGTCGTCGTCCCGGGCCCACAGCCCGACGTTGGCGTCCCCGCCCTTGTCCCCCGACCGCGCCCCGACGAGCATGCCGAGCGGCAGGCGTACGGTCCTGCCGTGGGACGCGCCGGGCCGCCCGCCGTGCGGCTGCGCGCGCTCGGGCCGTAGCGGACCCGCGACCGGCGGCGGGGGTACGGCGTCGGCCCGCAGGCCCGGAGACACGCGGCCGGGCGACCCGCGGCCCGGGGACGCACCGCCGGGCGACACGCGGCCGGGCATACGGGCAACGCCGCCGGCGCCGGCGCGGTCCGCGGCACCGGAACGCTCCCCACCACCGGAGGAGTCACCGCGTAGCGGCGGCCCGGGCACGGCAAGCCGCGTGCCGTCGGCGAGCACCGTCACCGCCCGCACCTCCTGCGCCGGGATCAGTGCGGGCCAGTACACGCCGTACTCGGTCGGCCGGGCGGTGGCGTGCTCCAGGTAGAGCCCGGGGTAGCCGGCCAGCGCGGTGCCGGCGACGGCGGAGAAGAAGCCGCGGCCGACCTTGCCGGGATCGGGGTCCTTGACCGTGAGGGTGAGCCGGTCGACCTCGTGACCGTGCTCGCGGCGCAGGTCGTACCCGGCGAACGCGCCCGGGCCGCCGGTGGCGTCGCGCAGCGCGGCCTCGGCGAAGTCGGCCTTGGCGTCGAGGTCGAGGCCGGTGAGCACGAAGACCGCGGAGTTGCGGTGGCCGCCGACGTGGTTGACGCAGACCTTGAGGGTGTCGGGGGCCGGTTCCCCGGTCACCGGGCCGACCGCGACCCGGTCGGTGCCGTGCTGGGTGAGGCGCACGGTGTCGAACCGGGCCACCACGTCGGCGTTGAGGTAGGCGGGATGGCCTGTCTCGTAGAGGAGTTGGGCGGTGACGGTGCCCACCGTGACGGCGCCGCCGGTGCCGGGGTGCTTGGTGATGACGCTGGAACCGTCCGGGTGGATCTCGGCGATCGGGAAACCGGGGTGGACCGGGTCGGGGATCTCGGTGAAGAAGGAGTAGTTGCCGCCGGTGGCCTGGGTGCCGCACTCGATGATGTGGCCGGCGGTGACCGCGCCGGCCAGCGCGTCCCAGTCGTCGGCGGCCCAGTCGAACGCCCACGCGGCGGGCCCGACCACGAGGGAGGCGTCGGTGACCCGGCCGCAGACCACCACGTCGGCGCCGGAGCGCAGCGCCTGGGTGATGCCCCAGCCGCCGAGGTAGGCGTTGGCGGTGACCGGCTCGACGCCGGCGGCGGCCAGCGGGCGGCCGGTGGCGAGGTGGGCGAAGTCGTGGCCGTGGGACTGGAGTTCGGGCAGCCGGCCGAGCAGGTCGTCGCCCTCGACGTGGGCGACGGTGGGCTGCAACCCTGCGGCCGCGGCGAGTTCGCGGAGCTTCGCGGCGAGCCCGGCGGGGTTGAGCCCGCCGGCGTTGACCACGACCTTGATGCCTCGCTCCAGGCAGGTGCCCAGCACGTCGCGCATCTGGGCGAGGAAGGAGACCGCGTAGCCGCCGTCGGGGTCGCGCCGCCGGGCCTTCCACAGCAGCAGCATGGTGAGTTCGGCGAGGTAGTCGCCGGTCAGTACGTCGATCGGGCCGCCTTCGACCATCTCGCGGGCGGCGGCGAGCCGATCGCCGTAGTAGCCGGAGCAGTTGGCGATCCGCAGCGGTCCGGTACGGCCGCGCCCGTACGTCGGCGCACCACCCGCAGCGGTCGTGCCCACCGGACCGTTCGCCGCATTGGTCACCGTACTCTCCCGTCACTTCGCTTCCGGGTCACCGACCTCGACGATCATCTTGCCGGCGTCGGCGTCGCGCAAGACCCCGAAGAACGCGCCCGCGGTGGACCCGGTGCCGACCGGAACGGCCCGGCCGGCCGGTGGTTCAATCACGGCATGAGCCAACCGACCGCGAACCCCGGACCCGACAGCCCCGACCCCGACAGCCCCGGCGACGACGGCGGCCTGTTGTCCGTGCACGAGATCATCGACATCGTCGACGAGGACGACAACGTCATCGGCACCTCCCCACGCGGTGAGGCGTACGCCCGCGGGCTGCGGCACCGCTGCGCGTTCATCCTCGCCCGCGACCCGCGCGGCCGGATCTTCGTGCACCGCCGCACCGCCCGCAAGCTCGTCTCCCCGTCCCTGTACGACATGTTCGTCGGCGGCGTGGTCGGCGCGGGCGAGTCCTACGACGCGACGGCGCTGCGCGAGGCCGAGGAGGAACTGGGCGTGTCCGGACTCCCGCAGCCCACCCCCCTGTTCAAGTTCCTGTACGCGCAGGAGTCCGGCCCCGGCGCCTGGTGGTCGACGGTCTACGAGGTGCGGGTCGACGGCCCCGTACGGCCGCAGGTCGAAGAGGTCGCCTGGCACGACTTCATCACCGAGGAGGAGCTCGAACGGCGGCTCACCGAATGGGAGTTCGTGCCGGACGGCCTGGAGGCGTACCGCCGCCTTATGCAGCGGCGCGACTGACCCGCCCGGCTGCCCCGTTCTGCCGGCCGCTTCCGCGCGGTGCGGTGCGGTGCGGTGCGGTGCGGTGCGGTGCGGTGCGGTGCGGCTGGATCATGGTGATCCCCGCGCTCGTACTGTCGGGCGCCTTCGACGGCCTGACGGGCGCGGCGGGCCCACCGCCGCAAGCAGCCCGCAGCACAGGAGAGTGCCCGCACCACAGGAGCGCACCGCAGCACAGGGGCGCACCCACACCGCCGCCCGGCATCCGGTATGACGACGATCCCACCGGCCCCGGCCGCCCCGGACTTGAATACGCACCGCGGATACGTGTTCAGTGGGCCCATGACAGCCCGACCTGCCACAACGCACCCGCTCATCGTGGTCATGGGGGTATCCGGCTCGGGCAAGACGACGATCGGCGGGATGCTGGCCGCGCGGCTGGGCGTGCCCTACGCCGAGGCCGACGACTTCCACCCGGCCGCGAACATCGCCAAGATGGCGGCGGGCGTGCCGCTGGACGACGCCGACCGTGCGCCCTGGCTGGACACGATCGCGCGGTGGCTCGCCGAACGCGGCCCGCGCGGCGGCGTGGTGAGCTGTTCCGCGCTGCGGCACCGCTACCGGGACCGGTTGCGGGCGGCGGCGCCCGGGCTGCTCTTCGCGCACCTGGACGGAACTCCGGAGCTGGTCGCGGCCCGGCTGAGCGCCCGCACCGGCCACTTCATGCCGCCGGGGCTGCTGGCGTCGCAGTTCGAGGCGCTGGAGCCGCTGGAGCCGGGCGAGGCGGGCGCGGTCGTATCGATCGACGGGGACGCGGAGTTGACGGTGCGGCAGATTCTGGCGTCGCTCGCCCGCTGAGCGGCTCGGCCCCGGCCGGGTCCGAACCGACCTGCCTCCTACGGCGGGTCCGCTACGGCGCGTCTCCACGGACGGGTTCGCGGCCGGGTCCGCTACGGCGCGTCCGCCGGGTCCGATACGGCGGCGCCCGGCCCGGCGGCCGCGGGTCGTAGCGCGGGGTCGTAGCGCGGACTACCAGCGCGGCACCGACGGCGTGCGCCACTGCGGGTCGGCCTTGCGCATCGCGGCGGCGTCGTCGCGGTCGCGCATCGTGCCGTCGTCGTCGAGCCAGCGCTGGTGCAGCAACGCGAGGGCGGCGCGGTCGAGTTCGACGCCCAGACCCGGGCGGTCGGAGACCGTGAGCCGGCCACCGGTGAAGACGTGCCGCTCGGTGATGACGTCCTCGGTCTGCCACGGGTAGTGCGAGTCGCACGCGTAGTCGAGGTTGGGCACCGTCGCGGCCACGTGGGTCATCGCGGCGAGGCTGATGCCCAGGTGGGTGTTGGAGTGCATGGACAGGCCCACCCCGAAGGCGCGGCAGATCGCCGCCAGGTGCTGGGTGTTGCGCAGCCCGCCCCAGTAGTGGTGGTCGGAGAGCACGACCTGCACGGCGCCGCGGGTGAACGCCTCCTGGATCTCGGGGAAGGTCGTGACGCACATGTTGGTGGCCAGCGGTACGGACGTCTCCGCGGCGACCCGCGCCATCCGGTCGGTGCTGCTCGCCGGGTCCTCCAGGTACTCCAGCACGTCGCCGAGCTCGCGGGCGACCGCCAGCGAGGTCTCCACCGACCAGGCCCCGTTGGGGTCGAGCCGTAGCGGCTTGCCGGGGAACGCCTCGGCGAGCGCCCGGACCGCGGCGATCTCCTGGTCGGGCGGGAAGACGCCGCCCTTGAGCTTGAAGGAGCCGAAGCCGTAGGTGTCGGCGAAGCGGCGGGCCTGGGCGACCACGCCGGCCGGGTCCAGGGCGGCGCCCCAGTCGTCGGCCTCACCGGCGCCCTGCGGGTGTTCGGCGAGCCGGTAGAAGAGGTAGGCGCTGTAGTCGACGGCGTCGCGGACCTTGCCGCCGAGCAGTGTGTGCACCGGCAGGCCGAGGGACTTGCCGAGCGCGTCGAGGCAGGCCACCTCGAAGCCGGAGAGCACCGACAGCCGGAGCTTGTCCGCGGTCTGCACCCCGCGCAGGCCGCCGCTGCTGACGGAGTCGGAGATCTCCTCGGGGTCGCCGCACACCCGCTCGGCGAGCGTGAACAGCCCGTTCAGGTCGCTGATCCGGTGGCCGGGCAGCGCCTTGGCCAGCGGTGCGGCCAGGTCGAGGTAGCGGGTGTCGCCGTATGTCTCGCCGACGCCGGTGGTGCCGTCGGCGGTGACCACCTCGATGACGAGACGCGGGGTGTAGGGCTGGTGAACGCCCTGGGTGTTGAGCAGCGGCGGATCGGCGATCAGGATGGGAGTCAGCCGCACTTCGGCGATGGTCGCCGAGGGGGACGTGGCCGCCACATCCGCTGTCCGTATATATGAATCGCGTTCACCCATAAGACCGAGGGTAGGCGCGCGCACGGGCGACCGTCAATGCGGCCGGGACGACGCGCGGCGGCAGGCGGCAGCAGGCGCCGGGGCACTGGACTACATACCGACCAGTCGGTATGATCTCGGCATGAGTGCATCCGCCAACCCACCGGGCCTGGACCTCGACCGCCTTCGCCGCCACCTGGACCGGGAGCGCCCCGACCTGGCCCGGGGCGAGTTGCGGGCCGAGTTGCTGGAGGGCGGCCGCTCGAACCTCACCTACCGCGTCACCGACGGCACCGGCACGTGGGTGGTACGCAGGCCGCCGCTGGGCCATGTGCTGGCCACCGCACACGACATGGGCCGCGAGCACCGCGTGATCAGCGCGCTCGCCGACACCCCGGTGCCGGTGCCGCGCACCCTGCTGCGGTGCGACGACCCGGAGGTCATCGGCGCACCCTTCTACCTGATGGAGTTCGTGCCCGGCACCCCGTACCGCAGCGAGGAGCAGCTGCGGGAGATCGGCCCCGAGCGCACCCGGGCGGCCGTGCACACCCTGGTCGACACGCTGGTGGACCTGCACGCGGTGGACCCGGCGGCGGTCGGCCTGGCCGATTTCGGACGGCCCGAGGGCTTCCTCGACCGGCAGCTGCGCCGCTGGGGCAAGCAGCTCGACGCCTCCCGCAGTCGCGAACTGCCGGGCGTGGACGAGTTGCACGCCGCCCTCGGCCGCGCGCTGCCCGACTCCCCCGCGCCCGCGATCGTGCACGGCGACTACCGGCTGGACAACGTGCTGATCGACTCCGACGGCCGGCTCACCGCCGTACTGGACTGGGAGATGTCCACCCTCGGCGACCCGCTCACCGACCTCGGGCTGCTGGTGATGTACACCGAGCAGCGCAGCAGCGACCTGTTCTCCGCGCCCACCACCGGCGGCGCCCCCGGCCACCCCGACTCCCGCGAGATCGTCGCGCGCTACGCCGAGCGGTCCGGGCGCGACGTGACGGCGGTCGACTGGTACACCGCCTTCGCCTTCTTCAAGCTCGCCGTGATCCTGGAGGGCATCCACTACCGGTGGACCCTCGGCCAGACCGTCGGCGCCGGGTTCGACCGGATCGGCGGCATCGTGCCGGTCTTCATCGACCGCGGCCTGAGCACCTTGCAGCGGTCCACCACCGTGCGGCACCCCACCGCCGCGCGGCGCCCCACCACCCGAGACGAGGACTGAGCGCCCATGGACTTCGGCTACGACACCAGGACCGAGGAGCTACGCGCCAAGCTCTCGGCGTTCCTCGACGAGCACGTCTATCCGGCCGAGCCGGTCTTCGGCGAGCAGCGTGAGCAGGCCGTCGGCGACGCCCGCTGGAGCGCCCCGCCGATCGTCGAGCAACTCAAGGCCGAGGCCAGGTCGCAGGGCCTGTGGAACCTCTTCCTGCCCGGTGCGCACGGCGCCGGCCTGACCAACCTCCAGTACGCGCCGCTGGCCGAACTCACCGGCCGCAGCCCGCACCTGGCCCCGCCCGCGCTCAACTGCGCGGCGCCCGACACCGGCAACATGGAGGTGCTCGCCGAGTTCGGCACCCCCGAGCAGCGCAAGGAGTGGCTGGACCCGCTGCTGGCCGGCGAGATCCGCTCGGCGTTCGCGATGACCGAGCCCGACGTCGCGTCCTCCGACGCCACCAACATCGAGACCCGGATCGAACGCGACGGGGACTCGTACGTCATCAACGGCCACAAGTGGTACATCTCCGGGGCGATGAACCCGGGGTGCGCCATCCTCATCGTGATGGGCAAGACCGATCCGGCCGCGGACCGGCACCGCCAGCAGAGCCAGGTACTGGTCCCCCGCGACACCCCAGGCGTCGAAGTCCGGCGCGGCATGCGGGTGTTCGGGTACGACGACGGCGACCACGGCGGGCACGCCGAGATCGTCTTCCACGACGTGCGGGTGCCGGTCGGCAACCTGATCGGCGAGGAGGGCGGCGGATTCGCCATCGCCCAGGCCCGGTTGGGGCCGGGCCGGATTCACCACTGCATGCGGCTGATCGGCATGGCCGAGCGCGCGCTGGAGTTGATGTGCCGGCGCGCCAACGCCCGTACCGCCTTCGGGAAGCCGCTCGCCGCGCAGGGCGTGGTCCAGGAGTGGATCGCCGAAGCCCGCGTGGAGATCGAGCAGTTGCGGCTGCTCGTGCTCAAGACGGCCTGGCTGATGGACACCGTCGGCAACCAGGGCGCCCACACCGAGATCCAGGCGATCAAGATCGCCACGCCGGCCGCGGTCCAGCAGATCGTGGACCGCGCGATCCAGTTGCACGGCGCGGGCGGGGTCTCCCAGGACTTCCCGCTGGCTCAGCTGTGGGCCGCCACCAGGACGCTGCGGTTGGCCGACGGCCCGGACGAGGTCCACAAACGGTCGCTGGCGCGGCGGGAGTTGCGCAAGTACGCCTGACCCCCTGGGGTGGTGCGTTCTGTCGGTTCAGCGACCACCTGTCGGTGGAGGGTTGCGCGCGCAACCACCCGACGACCGCGAGGTCCGGGAACTCACAGCACGGGGCAACCCGGGACGGTCCTCTCAGGGGATGACGACGAGACGCCCCACCGTCGTACCGTCGGCGACGCGTTGGACGGCTTCCGCGGCAGCGGCGAGCGGAAGGCGTTCACTGACGAGGGGCTTGACCGTGCCCTCGGCGGCGAGGCGGGTGAGGTCGTCGTGGGCGCGGCGGACCGCCGCCGGGTCGTGGGTGTTGTACAGGCCCCAGTGCAACCCGAGGATCGTGTAGTTCTTCACCAGCGCATGGTTGAGCCCGGGCGCGGGAACCGTCCCGCTGGTGAAGCCGACCACCACGATCCGCCCCTCGAAGGCGACGCACTTCGTGGACCGGGTGTAGGCGTCGCCGCCGACCGGGTCGTAGACGACGTCGGCACCGCGCCCGCCGGTGGCCTCCTTGACGACGGCCACGAAGTCCTCGGTGCGCCGGTCCACGACAAGGTCGGCGCCCAACTCGCGTGCGGCCTCGGCCTTCTCCGCTCCCCCGACCACGCCGATCACGGTGGCGCCCGCGGCCTTGCCGAGCTGCACGGCCGCGCTGCCGACCCCGCCGGCCGCCGCGTGCACCAGCAACGTCTCGCCGGGGCGCAGCGCGGCCCTGCGGTGCAGGCCGAACCAGCCGGTCTGGTAGCCGATGTGGAGGGCGGCGGCCTCGGCGTCGTCCAGCGCCTCGGGCGCGGGCAGCACACCGGCCGCGGGCACCACCGTGAACTCGGCGAACGCCCCGGCGGGCAGGGCGGCCGGGGTGATGACGCGGTCGCCGGGGGCGAGCCCGGTCACGCCCTCCCCGGTCGCCACGACCTCGCCGCACATCTCGACGCCGGGGGTGAAGGGCAGCGGCGGCCGGATCTGGTACTGGCCGCGGCACAGCAGCGCGTCGGGGAAGTTGACGCCCGCCGCGCGCACCCGCAGCAGCACCTCGTCCGGGCCGGGCCGCGGGGTCGGGACGTCGTCGAGGCGCATCGCATCGCGCGGTTCGCCGGTCTCGTGGACGCGCCATGCCTTCACGTGGGAACTCCCGGGGTTCAGGGCCGCCGCACCGAGTGCAGCAGCAGGTCGGAGAACTCCGCGGCGACCTGCTCCGCAGCGAGCGGGCCGTCCGCGTGGTACCAGGTGCCGAGGTGGTGCACCGAGCCGAAGAAGAAGTCCACCACCAGGTCGGGCCGCAGTTCCGGCCGGACCTGGCCGTCGCGCTGCCCCTCCTCGATCAGCGAGCGGAACGTCTCGTGGTAGCGGCGGCGCTCGGCGCGTACCGCCTTCTGCTTCTCGGGGCTGAGCTGGTGCATCGAGCGGAAGAAGATCTTGGTGTCGTCGAGGTTCTGGATGCTGGTGACGACGACGTCGGCGGCGGCCTCGGCGATCCGCTCGGTGACGGGGATCGGCCGGGCGGCGATCGCGTCGAGCCGCTCGGTCTGGAGCCGCAGCACCCGGCCGTAGATCTCGTGCAGCAGATCGTCCTTGGAGCCGAAGTAGTGGTAGAGCGCGCCCTTGGTGACGCCGGCGGCCTCCACGATCTCCTGCACGGCGGTACGGTCGTAGCCGCGCTCGGCGAACAGCCGGGTGGCCTCGGCGAGCAGCCGCTCGGGCACGGCGCCTGTCGTGCCCGAACCCGTCGCGGCGCCCGGTCCCGTACCGTCGCCGCCATCGCTGCTGCTGCTCGTCGCCTTGCGTGCCATGGCTGCCCTCTCCTCGTGCCGTGTGGTCGGCCGGCCGGCGTTCCGACCGGTACGGACCCTATCCGGCCGCCGTTTTCAGTTCCCGGCGCAGGATCTTCCCGGTGGCGGTCTTGGGCAGTTCGGCGAGCACCTCGACCTGCCGCGGGTACTTGAACGCCGCCAGCCGCTCCTTGCAGTACGCGACCAGTTCGGCCGGGTCGGCGGCGGCGCCGGGCCGCAGGCTGACGTACGCCTTGACGCTCTCGCCGCGGTACGCATCGGGCACCCCCACGACGGCCGCCTCGCGCACGGCGGGGTGGGTGTAGAGGACGTCCTCGACCTCGCGCGGCCAGACCTTGAAGCCGGACGCGCTGATCATGTCCTTCTTGCGGTCGACGACGTAGAGCCAGCCGTCCTCGTCCATGAAACCGATGTCGCCGGTGAGCAGTTCACCACCGGGCAGGGCCGCCGCGGACTCCTCGGGCTTGTTCCAGTACCCCGGTACGACCATCGGCCCGGTGACCGCGATCTCGCCGGACTGCCCGAACGGCACCTCGGCGCCCGAGTCGTCGAGGATACGGACCACGGTGCCGGGGCCGGGCACGCCGACCGCGAGGGTGCCGGACTCCGGGTCGACCGGCGCCTCCAGGCCCGGCGGCACGCTCGCGCACGGCGCGGTGCACTCCGTCAGGCCGTAGCCATTGGCGAGGTAGCGGCCGCCGGAACGGGCCCGGAAGGACTCCACGACCGCGGGCGGCAGCGGGGCGCCGCCGGAGGAGATCAGCCGGAAGGAGGCGAAGTCCTCGGGCGCGGCGTCGGGGCGGGCGAGCAGCGCCATGAACGCGGTCGACGGGCCGACGGTGTAGGCCGGGCGGTACTCGCGGAACGCGTCGAGCACCACGCCGGGCTCGAAGCGGTAGGTGAGCGCCACGGTGTGCCCGCCGGCCAGGCCCGCCGCGAGCTGGCAGACCATGCCGGTGATGTGGAACAGCGGCGCCAGCGCGAACACCACGGCGTCGTCGGGGAGTTTCTGGAGACGGACCTGGCGGTGGGCGTTGAACGAGATGTTGCCGTGGGTGTTGAGGGCGCCCTTGGGGCGGCCGCTGGTGCCGGAGGTGTAGCTGACCAGCGCGGTGTCGCCGGCGGCGGGCAGGTCCGCGGGGGGCAGGTCCGCGGCGGACCGTACGGGGCGCGGCCCGGCGCAGGCGCGGGCGACGGTGAGGACGTCCTGCGCCGGGTCGTCGGCAGGGGCGCCCTCGGTGAGGGCCGCGGGGTCGTCGGCACAGCCATCCTCGGTGAGGGTCGCGGGCGGCCGCCGCGCACCGAGCACCCGGGTGTCGTCACGGCTCTGGAGGTCGTGCTCGTCGGCGGTCAACGCGATCCGGACCGGCGAGCCGGCGGCGGTGTCCCGGACGTACGCCTCCCAGGCGGTGCGCGAGCACAGGATCGCGGCGGCACCCGCGTCGTCGAGGATGTGGGCCAACTCCTGCCGCTTGTACATCGGGTTGACCGGGATCACCGCGCCGCCGGCCTTCCACGCGGCGAGCAGGCCGATCACGAACTGCGGCACGTTCTGGAGCATGATCGCGAGCCGGTCGCCGGGGGCGAAGCCGCGCTCGGCGAGGTGGCGGGCGAGGCCGTCGGACAGGGCGTCGAGTTCGCCGTATCCGAGCGTGCCGTCGAAGTAGCGCAGCGCGGGGTGGTCGGGCGCCCGCTCGGCGACGGCGAGGAAGGTGTGCAGCACGGACGGCGGGTGCTCGGTCGCGGCTCGCTGCTCGTCGGTGAAGTGCTTCAGCCAGGGCTGGTCGGCGTAGGTCGTCATGCGCGCTCGCCTCCCTCGGCGGCGGCGAGTCGCTGCTCGTACTGGCGCTGGAGCTTGTTCATGCCGCGGAGCCACCGTTCGGGTTCCGCGCCGCGGGCCGCGTGGTACCTGGCGACTTCGGGGTGCGGGAGGATCAGGAACCGGTCGGCCGCGATGCCGTCGAGCACCGCGTCGGCGACGTCCTCGGGCTCGATCGCGCTCGGCGCGAGCACCAGCTCCCCGGCCGGGCCAGTGGCGGCGAGCATCGCGGTGCGCACCCCCTGCGGGCAGACCGCGTGCACATGGATGCCGCGGTGCCGGTAGGTGAGCGACATCCACTCGGCGAACGCGAGCGCGCCGTGCTTGGTCACGGAGTACGGTGCCGCGCCGATCATCGTCAGCAGCCCGGCGGCTGAGACCGTGGACACGAAGCGGCCCGCACCGCGCTCCAGCCACTCCGGGAGCAGGGCGCGGGCGGCGCGGACATGGCTCATCACGTTGACGTCCCAGGCCAGTTCCCAGGCGG
>NZ_JACEGK010000174.1:0-13845 GCF_056859195.1 Streptomyces sp. NH27 | reverse complement strand
ACACCCCCCGCCCCACCGAAGCCGCCCGTACCGAGGAGAGCAAGTAACCATGAGCAAGATCCTGATCCGCGGTGCACGGCTGATCGGCGGCGAGCCCCGGGACGTCCTGATCGACGACGGGACCATCGCCGCGGTCGGCACCGACCTCACCGCCGAGGGCGCCGACTTCGTCGAGGGCGAGGGCCGCATCCTGCTGCCCGGTCTGGTCGATCTTCATACACATCTGCGTGAGCCGGGTCGTGAGGATTCGGAGACGGTGTTGACCGGGACGCGGGCGGCGGCTGTCGGTGGTTTCACGGCTGTGCACGCGATGGCGAACACGTTCCCGGTTGCTGACACCGCTGGTGTGGTGGAGCAGGTGTGGCGGCTGGGTCGGGAGTCGGGTTACTGCGATGTGCAGCCGGTCGGTGCGGTCACCGTCGGGTTGGAGGGCAGGCAGCTCGCGGAGTTGGGGGCGATGGCCGATTCCGCGGCCGGTGTGCGGGTCTTCTCCGATGACGGCAAGTGTGTGGACGACGCGGTGATCATGCGTCGCGCGCTGGAGTACGTGAAGGCGTTCGACGGTGTCGTGGCGCAGCATGCGCAGGAGCCGCGGTTGACCGAGGGTGCGCAGATGAACGAGGGCGTCGTCTCGGGCGAGTTGGGTCTGACCGGTTGGCCCGCGGTCGCGGAGGAGTCGATCATCGCGCGGGATGTGCTGCTTGCCGCGCATGTCGGGTCCCGGGTGCATATCTGTCACCTGTCCACGGCCGGGTCGGTCGAGATCGTGCGGTGGGCGAAGTCCAAGGGCTGGGACGTCACTGCCGAGGTCACCCCGCATCATCTGCTGCTCACCGACGAGTTGGCCCGTACTTACAACCCGGTCTACAAGGTCAATCCGCCGTTGCGTACCGAGGCCGATGTGATGGCGCTGCGTGAGGCGCTGGCGGACGGCACCATCGACTGTGTCGCGACCGATCATGCCCCGCATCCGCATGAGGACAAGGATTGCGAGTGGTCCGCGGCGGCGATGGGGATGGTCGGTCTGGAGACCGCGTTGTCGGTGGTGCAGCACACGATGGTCGACACGGGGTTGCTGGACTGGGCGGGTGTCGCGGACCGTATGTCGGTCCGGCCCGCCGCGATCGGGCGCCTGACCGGGCATGGTCGGCCGATCGCGGTCGGCGAGCCTGCGAACCTGGTGCTGCTCGACCCGGCATACCGTGGGACCGTCAACCCCGCGGGCTTCGCCTCCCGCAGCCGCAACACCCCCTACGAGGGCCGCGAGCTGCCCGGCCAGGTCATCGCGACCTTCCTACGGGGCCGCGCGACGGTGATGGACGGAAAGCTCACGTGACGACTCTGACAGCGCTGGCGGCCACGGCCGCCGAGAGCGGCAAGCACTCCGCGAAGGTCACCCACTGGTCGGACCGGCTCGGCTGGATCGTCGGGCTCGCCCTGGTGATCGGCCTGGTCTACTGGCTGATGCGGCAGGGCTGGCAGTGGCGCCGTACCCTCCAGGGCGGCCTGCCCGAGCTGCCGCCCGCCCCCGAGGACCCGGCCGAGCTGGGCGAGCCGCTGCTGGTCATGGACGGCCGCTACCACGGCTCGACCACCGCCGGGCAGTGGCTGGACCGGATCGTCGCGCACGGCCTCGGCGTACGCAGCAAGGCCCGGCTCACCCTGACCGGGCGCGGCCTGCTGGTCGAGCGCACCGGCGCACCCGGATTCGTGGTGCCGACGACCGCCCTGCGCGGCGCCCGGCTCGACCAGGCCATCGCCGGCAAGGTGCTGCCCGAGGGCGGCCTCCTGGTCGTCACCTGGGAGCACGCCGGCACCCTCATCGACTCCGGTTTCCGTTCCGAGCACGCCGCCGAGCACCCGTCCTGGGTCGAGGCGATCACCGAACTGAGCGGCGAACGAGCCGTGGAATTCAGCACCGAAAAGGAAGGCGCACGATGACGACCTCCACCCGGGCGGCCACCGCGCCCGCCATACTCGTCCTGGAGGACGGCCGCACCTTCCGCGGCCGCGCCTACGGGGCCGTGGGGGAGACCTTCGGCGAGGCCGTGTTCTCCACCGGCATGACCGGCTACCAGGAGACCCTGACCGACCCGTCGTACCACCGCCAGGTCGTCGTCATGACCGCCCCGCACGTCGGGAACACCGGCGTCAACGACGAGGACTCCGAGTCCCGCCGGATCTGGGTGGCCGGATACGTGGTGCGCGACCCCGCCCGCGTCCCGTCCAACTGGCGCTCCCGCCGCTCCCTCGACGACGAGCTGACCGCCCAGGGCGTGGTCGGCATCAGCGGCATCGACACCCGCGCGCTCACCCGCCACCTGCGCGAGCGCGGCGCCATGCGGGTCGGCATCTTCTCCGGCCCCGCGCTCGAAAACGGCACCGGGGGGCTGTGCGACGACGGCACGCTGCTGGCCCGGGTCCGGCAGGCCCCCGAGATGGCCGGCGCCGACCTGTCCGCCGAGGTCGCCACCGCGGAGGCGTACATCGTCCCAGCGATCGGCACCAAGCGCTTCACCGTCGCCGCCCTCGACCTCGGCATCAAGGGCATGACCCCGCACCGCATGGCCGAGCGCGGCATCGAGGTGCACGTGCTGCCCGCGAACGCCACCGTCGAGGAGGTCTACGCGACCGCGCCCGACGGGGTGTTCCTGTCCAACGGCCCCGGCGACCCCGCCACCGCCGACCTCACCGTCATCAAGGCGGTCCTGGAGCGCGGCACCCCGCTGTTCGGGATCTGCTTCGGCAACCAACTCCTCGGCCGCGCGCTGGGCTTCGGCACCTACAAGCTCAAGTACGGCCACCGCGGCATCAACCAGCCGGTGCAGGACCGTTCCACCGGCAAGGTCGAGATCACCGCGCACAACCACGGCTTCGCCGTCGACGCCCCGCTCGACCAGGTCAGCGACACCCCGTACGGGCGCGCCGAGGTCAGCCACGTCTGCCTCAACGACAACGTGGTGGAAGGGCTGCGGCTGCTCGACAAGCCGGCCTTCAGCGTCCAGTACCACCCGGAGGCGGCCGCGGGCCCGCACGACGCCGCGTACCTGTTCGACCGCTTCACGTCTTTGATGAACACCGTCCTGATGGAGGGCCAGCGTGCCTAAGCGCACCGATATCCAGTCCGTCCTGGTCATCGGCTCCGGCCCGATCGTCATCGGCCAGGCAGCGGAGTTCGACTACTCCGGCACGCAGGCGTGCCGGGTGCTCAAGGCCGAGGGCCTGCGGGTCATCCTGGTCAACTCCAACCCCGCCACGATCATGACCGACCCGGAGATCGCCGACGCCACCTACGTCGAGCCGATCACCCCCGAGTACGTCGAGAAGATCATCGCCAAGGAGCGGCCCGACGCGCTGCTGCCCACCCTGGGCGGCCAGACCGCGCTGAACACCGCGATCGCGCTGCACGAGAGCGGCGCGCTGGCCAAGCACGACGTGGAGCTGATCGGCGCCAACGTCGAAGCCATCCACAAGGGCGAGGACCGCGAGCTGTTCAAGCACGTGGTCGAGGCGGTCCGGGAGAAGATCGGGCACGGCGAGTCCGCGCGCTCGGTGATCTGCCACACCATGGACGACGTGCTGGCCGGCGTCGACACCCTCGGCGGCTACCCGGTCGTGGTCCGGCCCTCCTTCACCATGGGCGGCGCCGGCTCCGGCTTCGCGCACGACGAGACCGAGTTGCGCCGGATCGCCGGCCAGGGCCTGACCCTGTCGCCGACCACCGAGGTGCTCCTGGAGGAGTCCATCCTCGGCTGGAAGGAGTACGAACTGGAGCTGATGCGCGACAAGCACGACAACGTCGTGGTCGTCTGCTCCATCGAGAACTTCGACCCGATGGGCGTGCACACCGGCGACTCCATCACCGTCGCGCCCGCGATGACGCTCACCGACCGCGAGTACCAGATCCTGCGCGACATCGGCATCGCGGTGATCCGCGAGGTCGGCGTCGACACCGGCGGCTGCAACATCCAGTTCGCGGTGAACCCCGAGGACGGCCGGGTCATCGTGATCGAGATGAACCCCCGGGTCTCCCGCTCCTCCGCGCTCGCCTCCAAGGCCACCGGCTTCCCGATCGCGAAGATCGCCGCCCGGCTCGCCGTCGGCTACACGCTCGACGAGATCCCCAACGACATCACCGAGCAGACCCCGGCGTCCTTCGAACCCACCCTGGACTACGTGGTGGTGAAGGTGCCGCGGTTCGCCTTCGAGAAGTTCCCGGCCGCCGACGCCACCCTCACCACCACCATGAAGTCCGTGGGCGAGGCGATGGCGATCGGCCGCAACTTCACCGAGGCGCTGAACAAGGCGCTGCGCTCGCTGGAGAAGAAGGGCTCGCAGTTCGACTTCGCGACCCCGGTCGACCCGGCCGCGAAGGACGCCCTGCTGGAGACGGCGGGCGTGCCCACCGACGGCCGGATCAACACCGTGATGACCGCGATCCGGGCCGGCGCCACCGCCCAGGAGGTCTTCGACGCCACGAAGATCGACCCGTGGTTCGTCGACCAGCTCTTCCTGATCAAGGAGTACGCCGACGAGCTGGCCGGCGCCGACCGGCTCGACCCGCAACTGCTCGCCGACGCCAAGCGGCACGGCTTCTCCGACGCCCAGATCGCCGCGATCCGGGGCCTGCGCGAGGACGTCGTGCGCGAGGTCCGGCACACCCTCGGCATCCGCCCGGTCTACAAGACCGTCGACACCTGCGCCGCCGAGTTCGCCGCCCGCACGCCGTACTTCTACTCCTCCTACGACGAGGAGTCCGAGGTCGCGCCGCGCGAGAAGCCCGCGGTGATCATCCTCGGCTCCGGGCCCAACCGGATCGGCCAGGGCATCGAGTTCGACTACTCCTGCGTGCACGCCTCCTTCGCGCTGCACGACGCCGGGTACGAGACCGTGATGGTCAACTGCAACCCGGAGACCGTCTCCACCGACTACGACACCTCCGACCGGCTCTACTTCGAGCCGCTCACCTTGGAGGACGTGCTGGAGATCGTGCACGCCGAGACCCTCGCCGGGCCGGTCGCGGGCGTGATCGTCCAGCTGGGCGGGCAGACCCCGCTCGGCCTGGCGCAGGCCCTCAAGGACAACGGCGTGCCGGTCGTCGGCACTTCGCCCGAGGCGATCCACCTCGCCGAGGACCGCGGCGCGTTCGGCCGGGTGCTCGCCGAGGCGGACCTGCCCGCGCCCAAGCACGGCACCGCCACCTCCTTCCCCGGCGCCAAGGCGATCGCCGACGAGATCGGCTACCCGGTACTGGTCCGCCCCTCCTACGTGCTCGGCGGGCGCGGCATGGAGATCGTCTACGACGAGACACGGCTGGCCGCGTACATCGCCGAGTCCACCGAGATCAGCCCGACCCGCCCGGTGCTGGTCGACCGGTTCCTCGACGATGCCATCGAGATCGACGTCGACGCCCTCTACGACGGCCACGAGCTGTACCTCGGCGGCGTCATGGAGCACATCGAGGAGGCCGGCATCCACTCCGGCGACTCCGCGTGCGCGCTGCCGCCGATCACGCTCGGCGGCCACGACATCAAGCGGCTGCGGGCCTCCACCGAGGCCATCGCCGCGGGCGTCGGGGTGCGCGGGCTGATCAACATCCAGTTCGCGCTGGCCGGGGACATCCTCTACGTGCTGGAGGCCAACCCGCGCGCCTCGCGCACCGTGCCCTTCACCTCCAAGGCGACCGCCGTGCCGCTCGCCAAGGCCGCCGCCCGGATCTCGCTCGGCGCGACCGTCGCCGAACTGCGCGCCGAGGGGCTGCTGCCCGCCACCGGGGACGGCGGCACCCTGCCGCTGGACGCGCCCATCTCCGTCAAGGAGGCCGTGCTGCCCTGGAGCCGCTTCCGCGACGTGCAGGGCCGCGGCGTGGACACCATCCTCGGCCCGGAGATGCGCTCCACCGGCGAGGTCATGGGCATCGACGCGGTCTTCGGCACCGCCTACGCCAAGTCGCAGGCCGCTGCGTACGGTGCGCTGCCCACCAAGGGCCGCGCGTTCGTCTCGGTCGCCAACCGCGACAAGCGGGCGCTGATCTTCCCGGCGCGGGCGCTGATCGAGCACGGCTTCGAGCTGCTGGCCACCTCCGGCACCGCGGAGGTGCTGCGCCGCAACGGCATCGAGGCGCGGGTGGTCCGCAAGCAGAGCGAGGGGACCGGGCCCGACGGCGAGCCCACCGTCGTCACCCTCATCCACGAGGGCGAGGTCGACCTCATCGTCAACACCCCGTTCGGCACCGGCGGCCGGCTCGACGGCTACGACATCCGTACCGCCGCCGTAGCCCGCGGAGTGCCGTGCCTGACCACGGTGCAGGCGCTGGCCGCCGCCGTCCAGGGCATCGACGCGTTGACGCGTGGCGACATCGGGGTGCGGTCCCTCCAGGACCACGCGGCGTCGCTGGCGCTGGCCCGGGCCGAGTAGGCGGGTGCCCTCGCGGGGCCCCTGTCGGGTGCGCCCCGCGAGGGCATTTCGCGCCCTTGCGGGGCGCACTTTCCTACGACTTATGACGAGATGACGGGCGAAGCGATGTACAAGGTCTTCTTCGGGCTGGTGTTCCGGCGGATGGACGCCGAACAGGCGCACCACCTCGCCTTTCGGTGGATCAGGGCGGTCGTCAGGGTGCCGGTGCTGCGGACGTTCGTCGCGGCGGCACTGGCGCCCCGGTACGCGGCGCTGCGCACCGAGGCGCTGGGCCTGCGGTTGCACGGCCCGTTCGGGCTGGCGGCCGGCTTCGACAAGAACGCGGTCGCCATCGACGGGATGGCGATGCTCGGCTTCGGCCATGTGGAGATCGGCACCGTCACCGCCCAGGCCCAGCCGGGCAACCCGAAGAAGCGGCTGTTCCGGCTGGTCGCCGACCGCGCGCTGATCAACCGGATGGGCTTCAACAACGACGGGTCGGTGGCGGTGGCCGCCAGGCTCGCCGCGCGCAGGACGGTCTTCCGGACCACCGTCGGCGTCAACATCGGCAAGACCAAGGCCGTCGCGGAGCAGGACGCGATCGCGGACTACGTGACGTCGACCGAGCGGCTGGCCGCGCACGCCGACTACCTCGTGGTGAACGTGTCCTCGCCGAACACCCCGGGCCTGCGCGACCTCCAGGCCACCGCCGCGCTGCGCCCGCTGCTGACGGCGGTGCGCGAGGCGGCCGACCGCACGGTCACCACCCGCCGGGTGCCGCTGCTGGTGAAGATCGCCCCCGACCTCGCCGACGAGGACATCGACGCCGTCGCCGACCTCGCGGTCGAGCTGGGCCTGGACGGCATCATCGCCACCAACACCACGATCGGCCGGGACGGCCTGCGCTCCGACCCGGCGCTGACCGCGGAGACCGGCGGGCTGTCGGGCGCGCCGCTCAAGGCCCGCTCGCTGGAGGTGCTGAGCCGGCTGTACGGCCGGGTCGGCGACCGGGTCACCCTGGTCGGCGTCGGCGGCGTGGAGGACGCCGAGGACGCCTGGCAGCGCATCCTCGCCGGCGCCACCCTGGTCCAGGGGTACACCGCCTTCATCTACCGCGGCCCGTTCTGGATGCGCGGCATGCACAAGGGGCTGGCCGCGCGGCTGGCGGCGAGCCCGTACGCCACCCTCGCCGACGCGGTCGGCGCGGACTCCCGGAAGGTGACCGCATGACCGGCAGCACGATCCCGCAGGAGGGCGCCCCCGGATCGGGGTCCGGGCAGCCCGAGCCCTTCGGCGCCCGGCTGCGCCGGGCGATGGACGTCCGGGGGCCGCGGTGCGGCGGCATCGACCCGCACGCGCGGCTGCTGACCGACTGGGGCCTGCCCGACGACCCGGCCGGCCTGGAGCGCTTCGCGCTGACCGTGGTGGACGCGCTGGGCGAGCACACCGCGGTGTTCAAGCCGCAGTCCGCGTTCTTCGAGCGGTTCGGCTCGCGCGGTGTCGCGGTGCTGGAGAAGGCGGTGGCGCGGGCCCGGGAGGCGGGCGCGCTGGTGCTGATGGACGCCAAGCGCGGCGACATCGGCTCCACCATGGCGGCGTACGCGGCCACTTACCTCGACCAGGGCTCCCCGCTGTTCAGCGACGCGCTGACGGTCAGCCCCTACCTGGGCTTCGAGTCGCGGCGCCCGGCGCTGGACGCCGCCGCGGCGGCGGGCGCGGGTGTGTTCGTACTCGCGCTGACCTCCAACCCGGAGGGCGGGCAGGTGCAGCGGGCGACCGCGGCCGACGGCCGGTCGGTGGCGCAGGTGATGCTGGACGCCATCGCGGCGGAGAACGCGGGCGTACGGCCGCTGGGTTCGGTCGGCGCGGTGGTCGGGGCGACGCTCACCGAGGCGGGCGCGGACCTCGCGGTGAACGGCCCGCTGCTGGCCCCCGGTGTCGGCGCCCAGGGCGCGACCCCGGCCGACCTGCCGGCGCTCTTCGGGGCGGCACTGCCGAACGTGCTGCCGAGCGTGAGCCGGGATGTGCTGCGGCACGGACCCGACCCGGCTGCTTTGTTGAAATCGGTACGAGCGTATGTGGATCAGGTGCGGGCGACCGTGACCGGCACGGGTGAATCAGGCGGTATTACCAGCGGGTAATAGGGCGAGAAATCGACCAAAAAAAGGGCCGGTTTCAACAACCGAGCACATTGACGCCGAAACCTGTTCCGGTTTGTCCCGTATATCCCGCTGGATCGAGTCTGACCAGGACTTTTCATCTGTTCTCGCTGACTTGGGCCGCCGGGACCGCTAGTCTCCGACAGGAGCGCGCCGCCCAGGTGCGCCGCAGGTCGACCGGTACCCCCGGTCGGCTCGTACTCCCTATCCGATTGCTCTACATCCGAGGTGACGTAGGCGTGGCTCTTCCGCCCCTTACCCCTGAACAGCGCGCTGCCGCGCTCGAAAAGGCCGCCGCGGCTCGCCGGGAGCGCGCCGAGGTCAAGAACCGGCTCAAGCACTCCGGCGCCAGCCTGCACGATGTCATCAAGCAGGGCCAGGAGAACGATGTCATCGGCAAGATGAAGGTCTCCGCCCTCCTTGAGTCCCTTCCTGGCGTCGGCAAGGTCCGCGCCAAGCAGATCATGGAGCGGCTCGGCATCTCCGAGAGTCGCCGGGTGCGTGGCCTGGGTTCCAACCAGATCGCTTCCCTGGAACGCGAGTTCGGCGGCGCCCCCGCCTAGACCGCGCCTAGGCCCTGCCTGACGGATGTCGCCCGCCTCGCGGCGGGACGGCGCTGTCCGTCGGACACGGTCGCGACTCCGGTTCCCGCCGCTCTCGGGAACCGGGGATAATCGCTTCATGAGTTCTCCAGCCTCACCGGGAGCGGCCAAGCCCCTCGCCTCGCAGGGGGCTTCCCCGGCCGCCCCGGTCAGACATCCGCGACTGACCGTGCTCTCCGGCCCCTCCGGGGTCGGGAAGAGCACGGTCGTTGCCCATCTGCGCGCGTCCTACCCCGAGGTATGGCTCTCGGTGTCCGCCACCACCCGCAGACCTCGCCCCGGTGAACGCGACGGGGTGCAGTACCACTTCGTCGACGACGACGAGTTCGACAAGCTCGTCGCCAACGGCGAACTGCTGGAGTGGGCGGAGTTCGCCGGCAACCGGTACGGCACGCCGCGTCGCGCCGTGCTCGACCGGCTCGCCTCCGGCGTGCCCGTACTGCTGGAGATCGACCTGCAGGGCGCGCGGTTGGTGCGTTCCTCGATGCCCGAGGCGCACCTGGTCTTCCTCGCCCCGCCGAGCTGGGACGAGCTGGTCCGCCGGCTCACCGGCCGCGGCACCGAGTCGCCCGAGGTGATCGAGCGGCGGCTGGCGGTCGCGAAGGTCGAACTGGCCGCCGAGTCCGAGTTCGACGAGACGCTTGTCAACACCTCCGTCGAGGATGTAGCGCGTGAGCTGCTAGCCTTGATGAAAATCGGGTGACCTCGCGAGCACCGCGCGGTCACCCGGCAGCGAGCCCCCGGTCTGGGGGCGTCGCCCAGAAGTCCTTCCACAAGTAGGGGTAGGTAGAGCGTGTCCTCTTCCATCACCGCGCCCGAGGGCATCATCAACCCGCCGATCGACGAGCTGCTCGAAGCCACGGACTCCAAGTACAGCCTGGTGATCTACGCGGCCAAGCGCGCCCGCCAGATCAACGCGTACTACTCCCAGCTCGGCGAGGGCCTGCTGGAGTACGTCGGTCCGCTCGTGGACACCCACGTCCACGAGAAGCCGCTCTCCATCGCGCTGCGCGAGATCAACGCCGGCCTGCTGACCTCCGAGGCCGTCGAGGCACCGCCCACCCAGTGAGGTGAGCACAGCACACTGCACGGGCCCGGCGGAGCGACCGCCGGGCCCGTGGTGTGTCATGGGGTGTGGCATGGAGTGAGCACGGCAGTGTGACGGCGCGGCGGAGCGGAGCGGGCATGGGCAGGCCACAGGTCGTACTGGGTGTCAGCGGCGGGATCGCCGCGTACAAGGCGTGCGAACTGCTGCGCCGCTTCACCGAGTCCGGGCACGACGTCCAGGTGGTGCCCACCGACGCGGCGCTGCACTTCGTCGGCGAGGCCACCTGGGCCGCGCTGTCCGGCCGGCCCGTCTCCACCCGGGTCTGGGACGGCGTCCACGACGTCCCGCACGTGCGGATCGGACAGCACGCCGACCTCGTCGTGGTCGCACCCGCCACCGCGGACCTGCTCGCCAAGGCCGCGCACGGCCTCGCCGACGACCTGCTCACCAACACCTTGCTCACCGCCCGCTGCCCGGTGGTCTTCGCGCCCGCCATGCACACCGAGATGTGGGAGCACCCCGCCACCCGGGAGAACGTCGCCACGCTGCGCCGCCGCGGCGCCGTGGTCATCGAGCCGGCCGTCGGCCGGCTCACCGGCGTCGACACCGGCAAGGGCCGGCTGCCCGACCCGGGCGAGATCTACCAGGTCTGCCGCCGCACCCTCGCCCGGGGCGTGGCCGCACCGGACCTCGCCGGCCGCCACGTCGTGGTCAGCGCCGGCGGCACCCGCGAACCGCTCGACCCCGTGCGCTACCTCGGCAACCGCTCTTCGGGCAAGCAGGGGTACGCCCTGGCGCGTACCGCCGTCGCGCGCGGCGCCCGGGTCACGCTGGTGGCCGCCAACACCGACGCGCTGGCCGACCCCGCGGGCGCCGACGTGGTGGCCGTGGGCACCGCCGAGCAGCTGCGCGAGGCCGTGCTGACGGCCGCCGCCGACGCCGACGCGGTGGTGATGGCCGCGGCCGTCGCCGACTTCCGGCCGGCCGCGTACGCCACCAGCAAGATCAAGAAGCGCGACGACGGCGCCGGACCCGCGCCGGTCGAGCTGGTCCGCAACCCCGACGTCCTCGCCGAGCTGTCGGCGCACCGCGCCCGTCCCGGGCAGATCGTGGCCGGCTTCGCCGCCGAGACCGACGACGTGCTGGTCAACGGCCGGTCGAAGCTCACCCGAAAGGGCTGTGACCTGCTGGTCGTCAACGAAGTCGGCGGTGGCAAGGCGTTCGGCACCGACGACAACGAAGCGGTGATCCTCGGCGCCGACGGCAGCGCCACGCCGGTGCCGCACGGGCCGAAGGAGGCGCTGGCGGACCAGGTCTGGGACCTGGTCGCCGCCCGCCTGGCCCAGCGCGCTCAGGAGTGAGCGGCCAGCTGGTCAGCAACGGTCTGTTCATGAACAGCCGGTGAAATGAGCGAAGCGCGGCGGGCCTGTGAGGTGCGCGGTCGCGGCTGCCCGCCGCCCCGCACCAGGCGGTCGGGCCGCGCCCCGCACGGGCCGCCGCACGCCGCCGGGAGCGGTCTTCGACGGTCACCGCAAGGGACACGATCGGCTGACGGACAGGCCGGGAGTGGACGACGAGCGGACATCGAGGTGCAGGTTGCGGCATATCCAAAGAACGAGATGCCTGGTCCGTCCCCGGGGCGCTCACGCTAAGCTGGCCGCGGAGCGCCGGGCGCAGCCCCACCGCACTCCACCGAGCTTGAGCCAGCAGCCGCTGCAACCCCAGGGAGCGATGTGTCCCGCCGTCTGTTCACTTCGGAGTCCGTGACCGAAGGTCACCCCGACAAGATCGCTGACCAGATCAGCGACACCATTCTCGATGCCCTGCTGACCGCGGACCCGTCCTCGCGGGTGGCGGTCGAGACGCTGATCACCACCGGCCAGGTGCACGTCGCCGGTGAGGTCACCACGACCGCGTACGCGGACATCGCCTCGCTGGTGCGGGGGAAGATCCTCGAGATCGGTTACGACTCCTCGAAGAAGGGCTTCGACGGCGCCTCGTGCGGCGTCTCGGTGTCGATCGGCGCGCAGTCGCCGGACATCGCGCAGGGCGTCGACACCGCGTACGAGAAGCGGGTCGAGGGCGCCGAGGCCGACGAGGACGAGCTGAACAAGCAGGGCGCGGGCGACCAGGGCCTGATGTTCGGGTACGCCTCCGACGAGACGCCCGAGCTGATGCCGCTGCCGATCACGCTGGCGCACCGCCTGTCCAAGCGGCTCACCGAGGTCCGCAAGAACGGCACCATCCCCTACCTGCGGCCCGACGGCAAGACCCAGGTCACCATCGAGTACGACGGCGACAAGGCGGTCCGGCTGGACACCGTCGTCGTCTCCTCGCAGCACGCCTCCGACATCGACCTGGAGTCGCTGCTCACCCCCGACATCCGCGAGTTCGTCGTGGAGGTCGAGCTGAAGGCCCTGCTCGACGAGGGCATCAAGCTCGACACCGACGGCTACCGGCTGCTGGTCAACCCGACCGGGCGGTTCGAGATCGGCGGCCCGATGGGCGACGCGGGTCTGACCGGCCGGAAGATCATCATCGACACGTACGGCGGCATGGCCCGGCACGGCGGCGGCGCCTTCTCGGGCAAGGACCCGTCCAAGGTGGACCGCTCGGCCGCCTACGCGATGCGCTGGGTCGCGAAGAACGTGGTGGCCGCGCGGCTGGCGTCGCGCTGCGAGGTCCAGGTCGCGTACGCGATCGGCAAGGCCGAGCCGGTCGGCCTGTTCGTCGAGACCTTCGGCACCGCCAACGTCGACGTCGAGAAGATCGAGCAGGCCATCGGCGAGGTGTTCGACCTGCGCCCGGCCGCGATCATCCGCGACCTGGACCTGCTGCGGCCGATCTACGCCCAGACCGCCGCGTACGGCCACTTCGGCCGCGAGCTGGACGACTTCACCTGGGAGAAGACCGACCGGGTCGACGCGCTGCGCGCCGCCGCCGGCCTGTAGCGGGTCCGCCCGCCGAGCCTCTGGAGCACGGTTCCCGGACCTTGCGGTAGACGGTGGCTTGTCGCGTCCTCGCGCCCCTGGGGGTGCGCGCTCTTCCTTCGCGGAGGAGCCGCACCCGTCCAGGGGCGCGGTGCTGTCGTAGGCGTCTGGTAGGAATCACAGGGTGAGCGGCGAAAACGGACCCGACCGGGGGGCCTTTGAGGAGGCAGCCGGGGGCGGCGAGCCCTCCGAGGCGGAGCAGAGCACCGGGAGCGGGGAGCAGCTTGCGCTGATCCGGGAGACGGTCCGCAAGTCCAAGCAGCCCCGGGCGAAGCCGCGTACCTGGCGCGGGGCCGCGCTCGCCGAGGGCCTGCCGGTGGCACGGGTACTGGTCGACAAGGGGCTGGTCCACCTCGACCAGTTCTTCGACTACGCGGTGCCCGCCGCCATGGACGCCGACGCCCGGCCAGGCGTCCGGGTCCGGGTCCGGTTCGGCGCGCGGGTGGTCAAGGGCCGCCGCGAGGGCGGCACCCTCCACGACGGCTTCGTCGTCGAGCGCCGTACCGACAGCGACTACGCCGGCCCGCTCGCCCCGCTCGCCCAGGTGCTGTCCACCGAGCCCGTACTCACCGCGCCGCTGCTGCGGCTGTGCCGCCAGGTCGCCGACCGGTACGCGGGCGCGCTCGCCGACGTGGTGCAGCTCGCCGTGC
>NZ_JACEGK010000173.1:0-13849 GCF_056859195.1 Streptomyces sp. NH27 | reverse complement strand
AGGTGCCGCCCTCGTCCGCCGGGCCGGTTGGGTCGAAGCGGTAACCCACCCCCCACACCGTGCTGATCAGCCGGGGGCGGGCCGGGTCGTCCTCGATCTTCTCGCGCAGCCGCCGCACATGCACCGTGACCGTCGACAGGTCGCCGAACTCCCAGCCCCACACGCGCCGCATCAGCTCCTCGCGGCCCAGCACGCGGCCGGGATGCCGCAGGAAGAAGGCGAGCAGGTCGAACTCGCGTATGGTCAGCGCCAATTCCGCGCCCTGCCGCAGCGCGCGCCGGGCCGCGGGGTCCAGCGCGAGCGACCCCGACCGCAGCCACGGTCCGGCCGCGGGCGGGCTGCCCGCCCGCCGCAGCACCGACTCCACCCGCAGCACCAGTTCGCGGGGGCTGAACGGCTTTGTCACGTAGTCGTCCGCGCCGACCTCGAGGCCGAGGATGCGGTCGTCCTCGTCGCCACGCGCGGTGAGCATTACCACCGGCATCGGCCCCGCCTCGCGCAGCCGCCGGCACACCTCAAGGCCGTCCATGCCCGGCAGCATCAGGTCGAGCACCACCAGATCCGGCCGGCTCGACGCCGCCCGCGACACGGCCGACGGACCGTCCGCGACCCGCTCGACCGCGAAGCCGGCCCGGTCCAGATAGCTCGCGACGACCTCCGCGACCGTCGGGTCGTCGTCCACGACCAGGACCCGCCGCCGCGCGTCACGCGGCGGCGTCGGCGATACGGATACGGGTGCGCTGCTCATGCTCCCGAGTCTGTCACCCGCCACTGACAGTGACCACGGTCGAGCGCCCACGGTGCCGGGCCGTCCGCGTTTCGTAAGGACCGCGCGTCCGTAATGTCCGTTCGGCGTCCCTAGGGTGAAGCGGGTGACCAAGCCCGCGCCAGTCGCCGACATCGTCCTGCCGTGCCTCGACGAGGCCGCCGCCTGCCCTGGGTCCTGGGCCGTATCCCGCCCGGCTGGCGGGCGATCGTGGTCGACAACGGTTCCACGGACGGCTCCGCGCGGATCGCCGCGGAACTGGGTGCGCACGTCGTACGGGAGCCGGTACGCGGGTTCGGCTCCGCCTGCGATACCGGGCTGCGCGCGGCCACCGCCGAACTCGTCTGCTTCTGCGACTGCGACGGTTCCCTCGACCCGGCGCTGCTGCCGGAGTTGGCCGTGCCCGTGCTGGCCGGCCGCGCCGACCTGGTGCTCGGCCGCCGCCGGCCCACCTCGCCGCGTGCCTGGCCGCCGCACGCGCGGCTGGCCAACATCCAACTCGCCCGGCTGATCCGCCGCCGTACCGGCCTGCGCCTGCACGACCTCGGGCCGATGCGTGTCGCCCGCCGTGCCGCACTGCTCGACCTGGAGCTCGCCGACCGTCGCAGCGGCTATCCGCTCCAGATGGTCGTACGGGCGGCCGACGCGGGCTGGCGGATCGCCGAGACGGATGTCCCGTACACCCCGCGGTCCGGCCGTTCCAAGGTCACCGGCACCTGGCGCGGCACCTGGCACGCGGTCCGCGACATGTCCGCCGCACTCCAGGAACCCGCCGCACTCCAGGAACCCGCCGTGCTCCAGGAACCCGCCGTGCCCGCGGTACCGCCCGTACCCGCGGCCCCCGTTGTGCCGTCCGCACGCCGGTCCGTCCCCAACACGCCTACCGGCGCTCCGGGTTCGGACACCGCCGTCCCCTCCGGCTCGCGTACGGACGCGGGCGCGGCCACCGGCGGTGCGGTCAACTTCCGTGCGGGAGCGGAGCGATGAGCCGTAGCGTCGCCGCGTCGGCCGGGACCGCGTCGATGTGGGGCGGTGACCCCTACGGTCTCGCGCTGGCCCAGGGGTGCGGTCCGCTGTTCCTGCGCCGGGCGGACGGTTGGCTGTTGCCGCTGGAGGTCGAACGGTGGTGCGCGCCGCCGGACGAGGCGGACAGCACGCTACTGGTGCGCTGCCGTGGCCCGGTTCTCGACATCGGCTGCGGCCCGGGGCGCCTGGTCGCGGGCGCGGCCCGCCGCGGACTGCCGGTGCTGGGGTTGGACGTGAACCCGGTGGCCGTCGAGCGGACCAGGGGCGCCGGGGGAGCGGTGCTGCGTCGTTCCGTCTTCGACCGGCTGCCGGCGGAGGGCCGTTGGGGCACCGCGCTGCTCGCCGACGGCAACATCGGTATCGGCGGAGATCCGGTGGCCCTCCTGCGCCGGGTGCGGCGGGTGCTCGCCCCGGCCGGCCGCCTGCTCGCCGAGGCCGCGCCGTACGAAGTCGACGAGCGGCTGACCGTGCGCGTGGAGGACGGCAGCGGCAGGCACGGCCGCGACTTTCCGTGGGCCCGGCTCGGCCCGGGCGCCCTGCGCGCAGCCGCCCGCGCGGCCGGCTGGCAGGTCGCCGAGGAGTGGTCCGCCTCCGGGCGGCGCTTCGCCGCGCTCCTCAACTCGCCCCTTCCCGGCGCCAGATCGGCCGGGCCCGGCTGAAGTCCGGTCGCTCCGACGCCCCCGCGTCCACGTGCGGCCGTCGCGCACGGTCCCGGCCGCGCGGGAGCGGTCCCGGCCGCGCCGGAGCCCGTCTGGTCCCGCCGGCGCCGTCCCGGCCGAGCCGTTCCCGCCGCGCCGACGTCGGGTGCGTTCGCTCAGGCGTCCGGGCGCCGGTCCCTTGCGTATCGCGCCTGCGGCGGTCGCCGTCGTCGGACCGGCGTATCTGCCGTATATCGTCCGGTCACGGTGGGGCCGGGGTCGGGGCCGCGGCCGACGTGTGGCGGACCGTCCCGCGGGCGCGGGCGCGGGTGAGCGAGGCGGCGCGGACAGGGGGCCGGCGGGGGTCGCCGGTGCCGTCGGCGGCGCAGGGCCGCGTGCGCCACGGACCGGCGGTGTGGCGGCGGGACATGGGTTCGTGCCGCCGCTGAGCTGTGGTTTGTCGCCGGTCGAAGCTCATGGCGCGGGTTGCGGTAGGGCTCGCGCCCAGGCTCCCGGCGCGCTCCGGCACGCTCGCCGATGGGCCGGGTCCCGCACGGACGGCGGCCCGGGGAGGCGGCGTCGCGGCGGGTGTGGTGGCGGCTCCCGCAGTACAGCTAGGGAACGGTGTCGGTAGCACCGTTGACACCTCTCGGCGGCCGTGACCTACTGACGGAACCGAACTCGAAGTCGTCATGCGGGGTGAGGACTCGGGGGGTCCGCGGCAGGGGGTTGCGGTGACGGGACAGCAATATCCGACGACAGTCGAAGTCACTGAGGGTGCACGTCTCCTCACGTTAAGATATCAAGGGCTGTGCCGGCTGGGGGAGGTCGGCAGATCGCGGGCCGGCCGCCCGCTGCTGATGCTGACGGTGGGTCAAGGGCCGCGCAACGTCCTGGTGGTGGCCGGACCACACGCCAACGAGGCAGCGGTAGGCGGCGCCACGGTCCTGCGGCTGGCCGAGCAGATCGCCGAAACGTGCCGGTCCGGCGCGGGCGACGGCAGCACCTGGCATTTCCTGCTGTGCATCGACCCCGACGGGGCGGCGCTCAACGAGCCCTGGCTGCCCGGGCCTTACACGCTGCGCCGACACTACGAGCACTTCTTCCGGCCGTGCGCCGCCGAGCAGCCCGAGTGGCTGCCGCACGACGGCGCGGTCCGCTCCGCGGTGCTGCCCGAGACCCGCACCCTGGTCGAACTCCTCGACCGGCTGCGGCCGGTGCTCCAGTGCTCGCTGCACGGCATCGACGTCGGCGGCAGCTTCGTGCAGCTCACCCGGGACGTGCCCGGCGTGGCCGAGCGGATCGGCAAGTCCGCGGCCGAACTCGACATCCCGCTGGAGAGCGGCTCCTCGGACGCCTTCCAGTGGCCCAGCCCCGGCCCCGGGGTCTACGTCATGCCGCCCGCGTCCGACCCCGCCGCCGGCGACGGCGCCCACTCCACCTGGGCGCACGCCGAGCGCTACAACGGGGTGACCGCCATCGTCGAGGTGCCGATGTGGGCCTGTGACCGCGCCGCCGACACCACCCCGCACCCCGACGCCGACCACGCCCTGCGCACCGCTGGGGCCGCGCTGCGCCGCGATCTGCCCACCGTGGCGCGGATGCTGGCCCGGATCGACCCCCGACTGATCGGCGCCGACGGCCCGATGCTCCGTACGGTGCGCGAACTCGTCGACATCGGGCCCCGGTTGAGCGCCGAATGGGACCCCGCGGTACGCCCCCCGGGTGCGAGCCCGCTGCCGGAGATGACCACCGCGCGTGTCACCAGCATCGAGGTCTACGCACAGCGCATCCCGCTGCGCGCCGCCGCGATGCTGCGCCGGATCGCCGCGCTGCCCGCCGTGACCCGCCTGGTCGACTCCTGGTGCGAGGCGTACGAAACCGCCTACCGGCCACGCTGGGTGCCGGTCACCGACCAGGTGGAGCAGCAGGCACGCAGCGTGATGGCCGTGTACGAGGAGCTGCGTTCGTGACAGCGTACGGAGGGCCTGGTGACAGCGTTGCGGTCACCCGATCGGAGTATCCAACGGCCCCTGCGGCCGCCCGTACGGCGACCATGGGCACAGGGGGTGACCGCGGAGTGGAGACAGGTGAGTGCGATGAGTACCGACAAGGCCACGGGCGGCCGCATGCGCGAGATGATGACGCCGCGCCGGATCGCCGCCTTGGTGCTGTTCGCGCTGGCTCTCGTGTTCATCTTCGAGAACACCGGCCGGGTACGGATTCGGCTGATCGTGCCCGAGGTGAAGATGCCACTGTGGCTGGCGCTGCTGATCACGTTCGTGCTGGGCGGCCTGTGCGCGCTGCTGTGGCGTTGGAGCGGACGGCGGCGCGGGCGGCGCGGTGCGAGGTGAGCGGACCACGCGCCGGCGGCTGCGTTCCGGTCCTCTTCCCGGGCGTCAGGCGGTGAGCGGCTTGCCCATGTGCACGCTCAGCTCCTCATACCGGTAGTAGCCGAACTTGGTCACCGGCAGGTAGCCGCACGACTCGTACAGCGCGATCGCCTCGGGCTGCTTCTGCCCGGTCTCCAGCACCATCCGGGTGCGGCCGGCCGCCGCGGCGGTGACCTCCAGCTCGGCCAGCAGCGCCCGGGCGTAGCCGCGGCCGCGGGCCTCCTGCAGCACGAACATCCGCTTGATCTCCGCGTCGCCTTCCTGGAAGCCCTCGGCCGAAGTGTCCTGCGCCCGCCAGCCGCCGCTGGCCACCGGCTTCCCGTCGGCGTCGTACCCCAGCAGGTAGAGGCCCTGCGGCGGGTCGAAGTGGTCGGCGGCCATGTGGGTCATGTCCCCGTCGCCGTACCGCTCCGCGTACTCCAACTGCACCAGGTCGTTCAGACGTATGGCGTCCGGGTGGTCGAAGCGGGTCTTCCTGATCTCCATCCGGCCATCGTAAGCGGACCCACCGACAGCCCCGAAAGGGTCCCCTGCTGCTTACGACCTGGGGAGTAATAGGGAGCGGGCTCGCGCCGTCATGCGACTGATCCACTCCCTATTACCCCCGAGGTCGCTACGGCCTGGGGAACATCCGGGGCGAGGGACCGGCGGTTCGGCCGGCGGCGCGGCGGAAAGCCGTGGAAGACGGGAGCGCGGCGGTGGGATGCTGGTGAGGTGAGGCGAAATACCGAGGGCCTGCCGCGGATCAGCGTGCGCATTGACCCTGAACTGAACGTTTTCGTGGCGGTCGAGCGACGCGGGGCGGCCGCGGAAGTGGCGACGGACGGGGCGTCCTCGCTCGGGCACGTGGTGGAATCCCTCGGCATCCCGCTCACCGAGGTGGGCCGGTTGAGCGTCGACGGCCAGGAGGTGCCCGCCGGGCACGTGCCCGCGGCGGGCGAGGAGGTCACCATCGAGGCGGTGCGGCGGCCGCAGCAGATCCCCGATCCGCCGCCGAGATTCCTCCTCGACGTCCATCTGGGCACGCTGGCACGGCGGTTGCGGCTGCTCGGCGTCGACACCGCGTACGAGAACGAGGACATCGGCGACCCCGCGCTCGCCCGCCGGTCCGCGCAGGAGCGGCGCGTGATGCTCTCCCGCGACCGGGGCCTGCTGCGCCGTCGGGAGATCTTCGCCGGCGGGTACGTCTACAGCGACCGCCCGGAGGAACAACTGCGCGACGTGCTCCGCCGGTTCGCGCCGCCGCTGGCTCCCTGGACCCGGTGCGTGGCCTGCAACGGCACGCTGGCCGCCGCGGACAAGGACGACGTCCGGGATCGTCTCCGCGACGGCACCCAGAAGTCCTACGACGTCTTCGCCCGCTGCACCGCCTGCGAACGCGTCTACTGGAAAGGCGCGCACCACGCCCACCTGGAAGCGGTCGTGGAGTGGGCGATGCGGGAGTACGGCCCGGCGTCGACCGCCCCGGGCGGGCCGTCGACCGCCCCGGGCCCGGCGGCCTGAGCGCGGGGCGCCCTGGCCGCCGGTCGCATGGACACCTGGGCCGCCGCCCCCGTATCCGCCCGCCGGACAGCTCAGTCGCCGTCCGCTTCCCGCTGCCGCGCCGCCAGCCCGGACCGTACCGACGCGAGGGTCGTGGCGGCCTCGGGCAGGTCCGCTTCCTCGCAGCGGGCGATCGCCGCGGTGAGGCGGGCGGTGGCCGCGGGGACGTCGCCGAGCGCGTTGCCCTCGATGAGGGCGGCGATCCGGACGGCCTCGGCGCGCGGCTCCTCGCCCGCCCGGCCGCCGTCCGCGTACGTGGTGATCGCCCGCTCCATCTCGGCGAGGGCGTCGTCGTACGACTCGGCGGCGGTGTAGGCGCGGCCGCGCTGGTAGCAGATCGCCCCGGTCTGGTACCAGTGTGCGAAGTCCGGTGTGCCGACGGGGACTTCGGCGCACACCGCGTCCGCGTCGGCCAGGTGCCGCAGCGCGGCGGGCAGTCCCTCGGCCTCCTCCGCCGCCATCACGAGCCGGGCGAACTCGCGCATCATGGTGACCACCGGGACCGGCCGGGGACCGCGCGCGTGGGAGGCGACGGCCCGCTCGTACGCCGTGCGCGCGGCCTCCCACTGGTCGGACCTGGCCAGGGTCACCGCGGCCTCGCAAGCGACCAGGGTGTGCGTGGACGGGTCGTCCGCCCAGCCGGCGACCACGTCGGCGAGGCCGACGAACTCCGCGGCGGCTTCGCGTAGTTCGCCGAGCGCGGCGAGACCGCGACCGAGGTCGAGCCGGACCTGGGCGAGCAGCCGGGGGTTGAGCGCCGCGGTGTCGCCGAGCGTGATCGACTCCAGGACCGCGACCGCGTCGGCCGGGCGGCCCTCACCGGTCAGCAGGTCGGCCAGCTCGACCCGGACCTGCGCCGCGTCCTCGTCGGCGCCGTCCCGGTCCATCCGGTCGGCCGCCTCCGACAGGTGGCGGATCGCGCCCGCCGGGTCGCCGTCGTGCGCGTAGGCGTGCCCCAGCAGCGCATGGAGCGGGCCCAGTGACAAGGAGCGGTCGGGCCAGCGCAGTGCGGCCGACAGCGCCCGGTGGACCAGCGGGACCGCGTCGGCGGCCCGGCCACCGCGCATCCGGATCTGGGCCAGCAGCGCCAACGGCCGCGGCGTGCGCCAGGGGTGACCTGCGCGCTCCACCAGCTCGAGCGCGCAGGTCAGTTCGGTCTCCGCCACCTCGAAGTCGCCCAGCCGCGCCGCGACATCGGCGGCATACTGCCGGGCGGCGGACGCCCGGGTCGGCGCATCGAGCCGCTCCGCCTCGTCGCGCAGCCGCGCCACGGAGGTGTCGAACGCGGCGCGTGCGGCCTCGCCCGGCGCCGGCAGTTCGGCGATCAGACGATGCCGGTTCGCCATGGCATCGCACTGGAGGACCGCCAGGTAGCGGTCCGGCTCGATCCGGTCGGCGGCCAGCAGCTCGGTGGCGAGCCGCAGTTCGGCGTCGAGTTCGGCGAGTGGGGCGGACAGGTCGTCCGCCGGCTCGGCTTCCGACGCCGCGATCACCGCGATCACCGCCCTGGCCCGCGCCGAGGACGCTCGCCCGGGCAGCCCCGCCTCCTCGTACAACGCGGCGGCACGCAGCATGTCCTCGCGGGCCTGCGGCCACTTGTCCCGGTCGAGCGCCTCGAAGCCGCTGAGCTCGAAGAGTTCGCCGGTCAGCACCTGCTCCGGGCCGAGCGCGGCCTCGTCGTGGACGTGGCCGTCCTCGGCCGTACGGGCCCGGACCCGCTCCCACAGCGGGTCCGCGTCGGGGCGGCCCTGAGTAGTCAACGTCCTTACGTGGAGAACGAGTTCGGTGAAGCCCTCGGGTACCGGCTCGGCGTCGCTGCCGGACCCGGACCCGGTCACGCCGACGCCCGTTGCCGCTACTGTCGCCGTCGGATCGGAGTGCGCCGTGGCGACCGGCGTCACCGCCCGTACCCCCAGCGCCAACGGCTCTTCCAGCAAAGGACGTTGGGCCAGCCGATCGCGCCGCCGCCCGCTGATCGCCGTCGTGCCGTTGCGCTTGTCGAACGCGGCGGCCAGCGGCCCGGCCTCCTGCCGGACGTACGCCAGCAGCGTGTCCACCGTCCAGTTGCGGCCGGGCGGCCCGGCCACCGCCAGCTCGCCGTGGCCCTGCCCGGCGAGCCGCGCGAGCAGCACCTCCACACCGGTCAGCCAGTTCAGCCGGTCCAGCGGCGAGCCCACCACGTCGAACATCGACCGGTTCTCGGCCAGCACTTCGAGCCCGCGCCCCTCGTTGCGGGTCAGGGCGCAGAACTCCAGGTGCAGGCCGAGCGAGTTGGGCATGTCCGGCTTGCCGCGGGCGAACCGGTAGCCGACCAGGTGGTGCGAGCGCGCCTCGTCCAGCCGGCCGGCACGCAGCAGCGGCAACAGCGCGTGCGCCATGCTCACATACGGCTCCTCCAGGCAGGTCTGGCCGCCGTCGAGCACCGGCTGCCACTCCTTGAGTGCCCGCGCCTCGTCGCCCATCGCCGCGTGGTGCAGCGCCCGGTGACGGGTCTCGCACGCCTCGCAGTCGCTCAGATCGGTACGCGGCCGGGTCGCCCACAGGTCGTACGCGTCCTCCTGCCCGGTCCCGGTGTGCTCGGCGATGTGGTGCCGCATCGCGAAGACCGGTTGCAGGCCGTGCCCGGCCGCCCGGTAGCGGTCCCGCATCTCGCCGGTCCACCGCTCCACCGCCGACAGCGGCACGTCCGGCACCTGGAGCAGCGCGCTGGTCACCCACTTGAAGCGCCAGTAGAGCTGGTGCCCCTCCCAGTCGCTGAAGTCGGCCGGGTGCTCGTCCCACATCCGGACGATCCGCGCGAAGACGACCGGCGACTTCCGCTCCTCGCCCGCGTAGGTGTACGCCGACATCAGCTCGAACAGCGCGGTCACCAGCGCGCCGCGGTCGTCGAGTTGATCGGCCGCCTCCGCCAACTCCTCAGCGCGTACGGTGCGTTGCCGCCCGAACGGCCGCTCGTTGTTCTCCCGCAGCGCGTCGAAGACCGCCTCCGAGGTGTCCAGCATCACCGCTCCTCGTGCATCGCGTGGTCGAGCAGGCCGATGAAGGCCCGGTTCAGCAGGGCGCTCTCCGAGGCGCGCAGCGGACGGCGGGCCAGCAGCAGCGCCTGCCCGTACAGCGCCTCGACCGCGGTCACCGCGAGGCCCTGCTCGCCGATCGAACCGGCCCTGCGCACCAGCGGGTTGAGATGGTTGAGCACGAGTTGCGCGCGCGGTGCCTCGGACCGCAGCGAGCCGAGGATGTCCGCCCACAGCCCGTCCGCCTGCCCGGCCAGCTCGCCTCGCGAACGCTCGTGCCTGGCCTCGCGGTTGTCCAGCAGCAGCGACGGCGCGCTGACCGGGTGGAAGGCGCGGAGCACCACGTCGCAGTCGAACTGCGCCACCACCTCACGTGCGGTGTGCAGGAAGGCCGCCGCCGCCAACTCCGCCGCCGGGTCCACCGGGTCCAGGTGCGCGGTCACCGTCGCCGGATCGAGGTCCACCACCGACGTGCCCGGCCGCACCTCCGGCAGCCGGTGCACCAGGTCACGGTCGTACGCGTAACCGCCGTTCACCACGCCGAGGCCGGCCGCCGCCGCGATCGGTGCCACCTGCCGGAACTCCTCGACGGTCTGCGTCACCAGGACCGTCGGGTGGGCCCGGGCGAACTCGTCGAGCGTCACCTGCCCGTCGGTGGTGTCGAACGGCAGCCACGGCAGCAGCAGTCGCAGCAACTCGTCGTCATAGCGGGCGAGTGCTTTGACCGCGAGGTGGTGGACCGCGATGAACTGGTGCAGCAGCGCCGGGTTGCTCGCCGAGATCCCGGTCAGCCAGTCCCGGATGCGCGCCCCGAGCGCGTCCCTGATCGCCGCCAGCGTCTCGTCCTCGTAGAGCGCCTCGCGCGACGCGGTCGGCCGCAGGCTGTCGGCGTCGACCACGCAGCGCACGAAGAACGCCCACTCCGGGAGGAGTTCGGGCGCCTGGTCGGACAGCAGCATGCCCTTGAGGTGCACGCGGTGCCCGGCCTGCCGCGACGGGTGCACCGACGTGGGCAGCACGTACGCGACTCCGCGCAGCCCCACCACCGGCAGGTCGAGTTCGATGCTGTCCAGCGGGGTGAAGTCGAAGGTCCTGCGGCAGTAGTCGGCGAGTGCCTGCCGGCGGGCCGACAGGGAGGGGTGCGGCGCCTGCCAGGGCGGCGGCGTGCCGTTGATCCGGGTCACCGCGCCGCGCTCGTCGGTCACGCTGACCTCGTGCCGCAGCAGGCCGCCGTAGTGCCGGGCCAGCGCGACCACCCGGTCGTGGCCGGTCCACTCCACGGCGTCCGCGCGCGGCACCAGCGTCACCGTGGTACCCGGCTCGGGCAGCGCCGATCCGGGCAGCGTGCTGATCGTGTAGCGGCCGTCGGAGGTGCCGCGCCACTCCACGGCGGGCGCCGCCGGATCGGCCGCCGACCGGGTCCGTACGGTGATCTCGTCGGCCACCACGAAGCAGGCGAGCAGGCCGATGCCGAACTGGCCGATGAAGTCGTTGCGGGACGAGGCGAGTTGATCGCCGTCCAGCGCGCCGCCGCTCAACAGGCCCGCGTCCGGCGGGAGGAGGTCCAGCGGCCCGTCGGCGCCGACCCGCTTGGAGCTACGGCCGATCGTGGCGAGGAAGCGGTGCACGTCCGCCTCCGTCAGCCCGACCCCCGTGTCGGTGACGGTGAGTTGCCCGTCGCCGGCCCGCACCGTGATCCGCGCCGGCGCCGCCGCGTCGAGCGCCTGGCGCGCGGTGATCGCGTCGACCGCGTTCTGCAGCAGCTCGCGCAGGTACACCCGGGGGCTGGAGTAGAGGTGGTGGGAGAGCAGGTCCACCAGGCCGCGCAGGTCGACCTGGAACGTGTGGGTGGTCTGTGCGTCGTCTGACACCGAAACGAGCTTTCTGTCAAAGGAGTCGGGCGGAAATACGGGCGGCCGGCAGGCGGCAGCACGGCAACATGCTTACGGCGCGGGGTCGTTGGCCAACGAGCAGCCGTCGGTGGCGTGTTCGCCGGACGGCGACGGGTCAGGCGCCGACGCGGGCGCGCCAGCTGAGGAAGGCCGCGAGGGGCGACCGGCCGTCGAGATACCGCCAGGGCATCTCGGTGGGCTGCTTGCCCACCATCCGGAACATGGCCCGGGCGGCCTCGTTCTCACCGGCCAGCGCGAACGCCAGCGCGAAGGTGTTGACGCCGACCGCCCAGTCCCCGCGCCGGACGAACGCCGGATGGTGCACCGAGCGCGCGCCCGACTCGTGCAGGGCGCGCACCACCTCCGGGGCGTGCAGAACGGTGGAGTCCGGATCGCCGCCGGTGTCCAGCCAGTCCTCCAGGTGGGCCTGCGCGACGAGTTGACCCAGCCCGCTGCCGTCGGGCGCGGCGGCCGCCGCCTCCCGCGCGAAGGCGTGCATCCGCTCCTTCGAGCCGCTCCACTTCGCGCACAACTGCTGCAACTGCTGCCGGTGCGCGGCCACATGGCCAGGAGCCCGGCGACAGGTCGCCTCGAACCGGCGCTCGGCCACCTCCTGCCCGACCTGTAGCCCCCGGCCGGACACCTGGAGGAAGTACCAGGGCGTCGCCCACGACGGCTCGCGCTCGGCCACCTCGAACAACTGCGTCTCGGCGACCAGCAGCCGCTCCCGGAACAGCTTCCACTGCTCGTCGGAGACGGAGGAGGCCCCGTATCGGCCGCGCGCCTGCCAGGCCCACTCGACGTGCCGGGCGCCGGAGACCAGCAGCGCCAGCGTGTCGTCGGGGTCAGCGGCGACCACCTCGGCGGTCCACTCCTCGACCTGCGCGATGTCCTGCACGCCCTCGACCAGGAAGGTCAGATCCTCCTGACCGTCGGCCGCCGCCAGGTGGCCGCGGATGTCCGGCCACTGCGCGGCACCGCCCTGGAGCGCGGCCGCCCGCAGCTCGGCGAGCCGCGGATCACCGTAGCAGCGGTCGATGGCGGCGACCCTGTTCCGCCGCCGCAGCAGGAACGTATCCCCTTCGGGTTGACGCACCTGCAACAGTCTCCGCCACGCCATGTGCCGCCCCCTCGGTTCGTGCTCTCGCTGCGCCTGGACGACCGCCCTGGCGATGCTCCCCGACGACTGGATATCACGCCCGCCGAGCGGCAACCCATTCGCCCTGCCTGCGCCCTGTCCGCTCGTCCCCGCCCGGACCGCGCTCGCCTCCACCCGGGCCTTCGTCCCGCCTTCACCCGGGCCCGCGCTCGCCTCCCGTTCGGGCCCGTGCGCTCGCCTCCCGCTCCGGTCCTCGCCCCGTCCGCGTGCGGCCTGTGTCCCGCGTACTCCTGGCCCGCTCGTATCCACGCCCCAGGTTCCGACTCGCCGACAAGAAAAACAGGCTGGACAAAAAAAGTTTTCGGTGAGACGGTGGAGACATGTTGGACGTGACAGTGATCGAGGACGCGGCCGCCGCCGCCGCTTCGCTGGACCCCATACGGGCCCGGCTGCTGGCCGAGCTGGGGCAGGGGCCGGCCTCGGCGGCGATGCTGGCCGCGCGGGTGGACCTGCCGCGGCAGAAGGTCAACTACCACCTGAAGGCGCTGGAACGGCACGGGCTGGTCGAGCTGGCGGGGGAGCGCAGGAAGGGCAATGTCACCGAGCGGATGATGCGGGCGACGGCGGCCTCGTACGTGATCTCGCCGAGCGCGCTGGCCGCGGTGCAGCCGGACCCCGCCCGGGCCAGGGACGAGATGTCGGCGCGGTGGCTGCTGGCGGTGGCCGCGCGGCTGGTGCGGGACGTGGGCGCGCTGATCACAGGTGCGGCCCGGGCCCGGCAGCGGGTGGCCACCTACGCGCTCGACGCCGAGGTGCGGTTCGCCTCGGCGGCCGAACGTGCTTCGTTCGTGGAGGAGTTGACCCGCGGGGTCGGCGCGCTGGTGGCCAAGTACCACGCCGCGGAGGCGGACGGGGGCCGCCCGCACCGCGTCGTGGTCGCACTCCATCCGACCGTCAAGCCCGAGACGCTGGCCGAACTGGCCGACCTGGCCGGCCCCGCAGGTCAGTCGGCCGGGGAGCCGGTGGATCGGCCGGCGGGCGCCCCGGTGGCCGCGGTCCCCGCAGCCGTACCGGCCGAAAGCCCCGAGCGCCCCGAGCAATCTGGGCGCCCTGAGCGCTCTGAGGAGTCGTGATGAGAAAGCTGATCGTCACCGAGTTCCTGACCGCCGACGGCGTGATGGAGGCCCCCGACCAGTGGCACGGGTCGTACTTCGACGACGACATGGCCCGTACCGTCGCCGCGCAGATGGCCCGCTCCGACGCGCTGCTGCTCGGCCGGACGACGTACGAGGGCTTCGCCGCGGCCTGGCCGGCGATGCCGGACGCGCCCGGCGCCGACCACATGAACGGCGTCGCGAAGTACGTCGTGTCCAGCACGCTCGACAAGGCGGAGTGGAACAACTCGACCCTGATCGACGGTCGCGACCAGGAGGAACTGGCCGCGAAGATCGACGCGTTGAAGCGGGGCGGGGGTGGGGG
>NZ_JACEGK010000172.1:0-13889 GCF_056859195.1 Streptomyces sp. NH27 | reverse complement strand
GGGCGAGGGTGGCGGATCGGGACCCGGTGGCGGATCGGGACCCGGTGGTGGAGCGGGCGCACCCGGGGCCGGTCCGTCCGGGAAGGGTGCGGCGGCCGACGCGGCCTCGCTGTTGCGCAGCCGCCGCTACCTCGTCCTGCTGGCGTTCGCGGTGCTGCTCGGCGTACCGATCTCGGCGGCGGCGTTCGGCTTTCTCGCGCTCACCGAGAAACTGGAGCCGCTGATCTACCACGACCTGCCGCGCTCGCTCGGCTTCCACGGGACCCCGCTGTGGTGGCCGTTGCCGCTGCTCGCGGTCGGCGGCGTACTGACCGCGCTGTTCGTACGCCACCTGCCCGGCGGTGGCGGCCATGAGCCGACCGACGGGTTCTCCGCCTCCGGCACGCCCGGGCTGACCGCGTTGCCCGGCATCCTCCTCGCCGCCCTCGCCACGCTCGCCTTCGGCGCGGTGCTCGGTCCGGAGGCGCCGCTGCTCGCGCTGGGCGGCGGGCTGGCCGCCGGATCGGTCCGGCTGCTGCGACCCGGCCTGCCCGCGCAGACGTACGCGGTGGTCGGCGCCACCGGCAGCTTCGCCGCGGTCAGTTCGCTGCTGGGCTCGCCGCTGCTGGGCGCGTTCCTGCTGATGGAGGCGGCCGGGCTTGGCGGCCCGATGCTCGGCCCGGTCCTCGTGCCCGGCCTGCTCGCGTCCGGGATCGGCTCGCTCATCTTCATCGGCATGGGCTCGTGGACGGGCCTCGGGACGTACTCCCTCAAGCTGCCGCACGTACCGAAGGCGGCCGACCCCACCGCGGCGGAATTCGGCTGGGCGCTGCTGATCGGGCTGGCCGCGGCCCTGCTCGCGGCCGGGGTCCAGTGGCTCGCGCGGCGGCTGCGCGGGCATGTCGAGGGCCACCGGCTGCCGCTCACCGTGCTGTTCGGCCTGGCCGTCGCGGGCCTGGCCATCGCCTACGCGGAGGGCTCGGGCAAGTCCGCCTCGGACGTGCTCTACTCCGGGCAGAGCGCGATGGGCCCGCTGCTCAGCGACGCCGCGACGTACTCGGTCGGTACGCTCCTGCTGCTGATCGCGTGCAAGGGACTGGCGTACTCGTTGTCGTTGAGCGCCTTCCGCGGCGGCCCGATCTTCCCGTCCCTGTTCGTCGGCGCGGCCGGCGGGGTGCTCATGTCGCACCTGCCCGGTCTGCCGCTGGTCGCCGGGTTCGCCACCGGCATGGGGGCGATGAGCGTCGCCATGCTGCGGCTGCCGCTCACGTCGGTGCTGCTCGCCACCCTCCTGCTCGGCAAGGACGGCCTGACGGTGATGCCGCTGGTGATCGTGGCGGTCGTGGTGTCGTACGTGGCCACGGCCGTGCTCTCCCGCAACGGAACCGGAGCCGCGGCAGAGCCGGAGCCCGATCCTGGCGCCGATCCTGGCCCCGGCCCCGGCCCCGCTCCCGGAAAGGGCTGAGGCGGCGGAAACGGTGAAACCCGAAGCCGTTCGCCGCGAATCCCGCGAATCCCGCGAATCCTGCGAAGTCATTTGCCTTGAAGCGCACTCCAGCTCCTAGCCTCGAAGACATGACCACACCACAGCAGCCCATCGCATCCGGATTCGGCGCCGACAGCACCGCGACCGACGTCCTGCGCGGAATCGACCTGTCGGGGAAGCTCGCGGTCGTCACCGGCGGCTACTCCGGGCTCGGCCTGGAGACCACCCGCGCGCTGGCCGCGGCCGGCGCGCACGTCGTGGTGCCGGCCCGCCGCCCCGACACCGCGCGGGAGGCGCTGGCCGGTATCGACGGCGTCGAACTGGACGAGCTGGACCTGGCCGACCTCGACAGCGTCGAGAAGTTCGCCGGGCGGTTCCTCGCCACCGGCCGTGACATCCACTTCACCATCAACAACGCCGGCGTCATGGCCTGCCCTGAGACCCGGGTCGGCCCGGGCTGGGAGGCGCAGTTCGCCACCAACCACCTCGGCCACTACGCCCTGATCAACCGGCTGTGGCCGGCGATCGAGCGGGGCGGCGGCCGGGTCGTCGCGGTCTCCTCCGCCGGTCACCACAACTCCGCGATCCGCTGGGACGACATCCAGTTCGCGCAGGGGCACTACGACAAGTGGGAGGCGTACGGCCAGGCCAAGACCGCCAACGTGCTGTTCGCCCGCCAACTCGACGCCCTCGCCCGCGACCGCGGCGTGCGCGCCTTCGCGCTCCACCCCGGCGGCATCCTCACCCCGCTCCAACGGCACCTGGACAAGCAGGAGATGGTCGATCGCGGCTGGATCGACGAGGACGGCAACCCGCTGAACCCGACCGGCTTCAAGTCGCCCGAACAGGGCGCCGCCACCCAGGTCTTCGCCGCCACATCGCCCCAACTCGACGGCAAGGGCGGGGTCTACCTGGAGGACTGCGACATCGCGCCCGCCGCGGTGCCCGGCGGCCCCCGCACCGGCGTCAAGGAGTACGCGATCGACCCCGAGCAGGCGGCTCGCCTGTGGGCCCTGTCGGCGGAGCTGACCGGAGTGGACGCCTTCGCCTGACGGTCTGTCATGTTTCGCTGCTTGTAGCCCACTTGGGCTGCCGGACCGCCCCGCGACGCTCCCGGGCGGTCCGGCACCCGTGCCGCCGACGACCTTCGGCAGATCCAGACCCAGATCCAGATCTCCGGCCCGGTCCTTCGGGCGCCGCCGCATCCCGGACCCCCGCCCCCGTGGCGCCTCCGGCCGACTACTCCCCGATGTCCTCGGCCCACAACTCCGGCCGCGCCGCGATGAAGTCCCGCATCAGCGCGACGCACGCCTCGTCGTCCAGCACCGTCACCCGCACGCCGTGCTCGGCGAGCCAGTCGTGGCCGCCGTGGAAGGTGCGCGCCTCGCCGATCAGCACCTGGCCGATGCCGAACTGCCGTACCAGGCCAGAGCAGTACCAGCAGGGCGACAGCGTGGTGACCATGGTGGTGTGCCGGTAGCCGCGCAGCCGCCCCGCCGAGCGGAACGCCGAGGTCTCGGCGTGCGCCGACGGATCGCCGTCCTGCACCCTGCGGTTGCGGCCCCGGCCGAGCAACTCGCCGTCCGGGCCGAACAGGGCCGCACCGATCGGGACACCGCCCTCGGCCAGCCCCGCCCGCGCCTCCTGGAGCGCCACCGCCAGCATCGCCACCGGGTCCGTCTGCGCCGTCCGAGTCATGGGCCCACTGTCCCGGCCCGGCCCGCCGCCCGCAACGCGACACGGCCGGTGATCGCGACACGGCCGGTGACCGCGATACGGCCCGGACTGGTTGAATGCTCCCGTGCCACCCACCCGTACCAGCGTCGACGTGCTGACCGTGCTCTGCGGCCCCGACCGTCGTCATGGCAGCGAGGTCGCCGTCGTACGCGACGGGCGGCCGTATCCCGACCAGCGCTCGCGCCAGGAACTGGCCGCGCGACTGGGCTGCCCGCACACCGTGTTCGTGGACGACCCGGAGCGCGGCGCCGTCGAGGTGCACCGGCCCGGGCGGCCGGGCGGGCCGGGCGCCGAACTCGCCCCGCACGCGCTGATCGGCGCGGCCTGGCTGCTCGACCTCGAGATCCTGGAGATCCCCTCGACGGGGGACGTGTTCGCCCGGCACGACGGGGAGTTCGGCTGGGTCACCGCGCAGGCCGAGTGGGCGGCACCGTGCGCCCTGCGGCAGTACGGCTCTCCGGCGCTGGTCGAGGCGCTGCCGATCGGCGACGCCGAGGAACGCCACTACGCCTGGGCGTGGTCCGACGTGGCGGCCGGACGGGTCGTCGGCGCCGAACGCCACGGCACCGCGGCGCTCGGCCCGGGTCCCACCGGCGCCGGCGCTCTGCTGCTCGCCCACCACCTGCAACGGGCCCTGAACGTCAGCGAGGCGCCGGGCGCCCAGATCCTCTGCGCGCCCGGCGCCGACGGCACCATCGAGATCGGCGGCCGCGTACTCCTCGACCCCGCCCGGCAACTGCGACTCGGGTAGGGGCCGAACAGTCCGCCGGTCAGCCGGTTGTCGGCCGGTAGGCGTAGATCGTGGTGGCGACCTCGCAGACGCTCGGCGGCACGATCTCCACCCGCAGCAGCTTGGCGGACGGGTCGTAGTCGACGCCCTCGGCCTCGAAGGTGCCCGAGCAGATGCTGCTCTGCGGGATCTGGAAGAGCGTGCTGACCTGCCCGGTCACCGGGGTGCCGTCCAGCGCGTGCGGCAGGTCGACCTGGAGCACGTCCTTCGTGGCGTCGTCGGAGACGCAGACCAGGCGGGTGGCGGAGACGAAGTCGCAGCCCTGGATGTCCTCGACGCTGTGGTCGAGGGTGATCTGCCCGGCCTGGGCGAGGGAGCCGCCGGTGCTCGGCGTCGACGGATTGGTCAGCGGCGCGGGGAAGACCTGCAACCGGGTCTCGGTGCCCCACTCGCCTTCCACCAGCCACTGGGCGTCGGGGGAGACCGCGGCGAAGGAGTTGTTGAGCGCCTCTTCGGAGTCCAGCGGGTGGGTGTAGTCGTACGACTGCCCGGCCGGCGTGGTGACTTCGAACATCTTGGAGGTGGCGTCGTCGCCGCCCTGGTACGCGTCGAAGACGTAGCCGTTCGCGATGTCCGGGTCGCCGACGTGGTTCCAGCCCTGGACCCGCAGCCGCAGCGGCACCGAGCCCAGGCCCCGGGTGAGCAGCGAGCCGTCCGCCCGGCTGGCGATGCCCTCGCCGCCGGTGAGCGAGTTCACCGTCGAACTGCCCGCCGCCACCCACCCGCCGGGCGAGTCGTCGGCCCGCGCGGTCGCGGAGCCCAGCGCGGTGGCGGCGGCGGTGGCGATCAGCAGCGCGGTCGCGCGGCGGCGCAGTGCGGTTGCGTTCACAGGAAACCCCCAAGGTGGTCGGAGCGCGGCCTGGCGGACCGACCCCGGCCACGTGCGCGGTCTGTCGGTGGCGGGCTCGGGCAGCCATGACCCTAACCCCACCGGCATCACGCACACCAGCACGCGTCGGCCAACTCACCCTGGACGCCGAAGGGTTGGCCGGGGTATGGCGAGTGCGCGGGCCGGGACGCGGTGCAGTGCGGCAGGCCGGGCGGGACGTTGTCGGTGCCGGGAACTACAGTCGTGGTGGGTGCAGGCACGACGGGGAGACGGCATATGGAGGACACGAGCAGAGCGGACGCGTGCCGGTCGCCGCGCGGCGGTGCGCCGACGCGGGCGGCCGCGCTGATCCTGGCCGTCCTCGGCATGATGCTGCTCCTCTGCGGTGCCGGCGGCGCGAGCGCGGCACCGGAAACAGGGTCGGGTCCGAGTCCGGGGCCGGGCAAAGGGACCGACGTGGGCGGTGGCGCGCCACCCCTGTCACAGTCCGTACAACTCGCCGCGGCGCTGCGCACCGACCCGGTCTACGTCACCGACCAACTGCCGCGCGTCGTCCCGCGTTCCACCGCGCCCGCCTTCGCGGCGCTGGCGAAGAGGACCGGCGTGCCGACGTACGTCATGGTGCTGCCCGACCACGGCGGCTTCGACGGCGCCCTGCTGGGCACCGTGCACGACCGGCTCGGCCGCGACGGGCTGTATGTCCAGGTGGACGACATGGGCGTGGCCGCCGCCAAGGCGTTCGGTGTCCGCGCCCCCGCCGACGACGCGCGGACGATCGCGCTGTACGCAGTGCCGTACGACGCGGGACCACTGCGCTCCTTCCGCGAGTTCACCGAGGCGATCGCCTCCGGCCCGGCGCAGGCCGCGCGTCGCGCCGACCAGTTGCGGAAGAAGTACGGCAACACCGACCGCGAGGTCGCCCCCGACTACATCGACAGCACCGACCGCGCCAACCAAGGCTTCGTCACCGGCATCGCGCTGACCGGCCTCCCGCTGGCGGTGGTGCTGATCGGCTGGTATGTCCGGGCCCGCCGGCAACGGACGCGCGTTCGGGCCGCGGGCGGTGGTGGTAGCGGCGGCGGCGCGGCCGTAGACCTCACCAAGGCCGACAAGGCCACAGGCAAGGGCGCCCAGGACGGCAAGGGTGCGAAGGGCGCCAAGACCGGTACGGCCCGCGGCGGGCACCGCCGGCTGCCGCTGCCGGAGCTCGCCGCTGCACTGCTCCTCGCCCTCGGCATCGTGCTCCTGGCGCCCCAGGTCTTCGACCAGACCACCGACAGCGCCGCCCCGCAGCCCACCCACGCCGACCTCACCACCCGGGTGGACCGGGTCGCGGCCGGCCTGCGGCAGAGCGCCGTCTACACCGACCCGGAGAGCCCCCAGGTGCTCGACGCGGCCCGGCTCGTCGAACTCCGCCGCAAGATCGCCGCGTTCCGCACCGGGCCGATCCGGATCGCCGTGGTGCCCCAACTGTCGGACGACGAATCGGCCGGTGACACCGAGGCGTTCGTGACCGCGGTGCACGCCCGTCTCGCGGCCGACGGCGGCGGCGCCCCCGGCACCGACGCCGGCAAGGGCAGCGGCGGCATCTACGTCGTCGCGGACCCGCTCACCGGCAACATCGACGTCTACGACTACGGCCTCCCGCTCGACGACCTCCGGCTCACCCTCGACCTGCCGACCTCGATCGCCTACAACCGTTCGGACGACGCCTCCGACGACAACCGCCTCGGCGACCGGCTGGACCAGCTCATGGTGTACATCGCCAAGGTCCCGCACACCGCGACCGATCCGTCCTCCGGCCCGGACGAGCCCCCCGAGCCGGTGTCCGCCCACAAGCTGCCCGGGCTGTTCCACGGCGACTTCGTACCTGGCCTGTTCATCGGCGCGTTGGGCGCGGCCGTCCTGGTCGGCCTCACCGCCGCGGGCACCAACACGGGCACCGCACTCGCCCGGCGCAGGCGGCGCGAGCCCCGCCACGCTGCGGTCGTCGAGGCGCCCTCGCACGCCTCGACCGCCTACCTCGCACAGGCCGCCCGGCGTGAAACAGACGCCCTGGCAACGGAGTTCGCGGCCGCGGCCCCGGACGACCCGCACCGCGACACCGCCTGGGACTGCCTCGACACGGCGCTGCTGCTCATCGACGGCAACAGCGGCGACGGTCACGGCGGCGGTGACGGAGATGACGGCGACGGCGCTGGACGCGACGCGGGCACGCGGGCCGCGGAGTTGGCAGCCGCGACGATACTCGCGCAGGCGGGCCGCGCCGCGCTCGCCGGGCGGCCGTACCCGTACTGCTGCACCGTCAACCCGCTGCACGGCGCGGCGGCCCCTGCCGACAACGCCGAGCCGACCAACCGCAGGTCGCCCGCCCGGCGCGCCTCCGCCCGCCCCGGCCACCCCTGTGCCGGCTGCCGCGCCGCGGCGGCCGACAGCCCGGACGCGCTCGACAGCCGACTGCTCTTCCTGCCCGGCCCGCACGGGAGTTGGCGGCCGTACGAGGACGCCCCGGGCCCGTTGCCCACCGCACGCGACGGGATCACCCGGTTGATCGCAGGCACGAGGGAGTACACCAATGTCCAATAGCCGCACCCCTCTCGTGCTGCCCGCACCCGCACCCGCACCTGCGGTCCGCCTGCCGTCGGCCGCCGATGCGGTAGCCGCCCGCACGGGCGTGGGGACGGCTCGGACGGCCGTACTCGCCCTGCTGGTCGGGCTGTTGGCGATGGGCGGGCTGCTCGTCGCCGCGGCGCCCGCCGGTGCTGCGCAGGCGCGGTCACAGGTCCAGGCGCAGGCGCAGGCGCAGTTCCAGGCGCCGGTGCGGCTCGGCGCGCCCGCCGCCGGGGGGACGGCGGGGCAGCGGATCACGGACGCGCTGAAAGCCTCCCCGGTGTACGTCGACCCTGCGTATGCGGGCGCGGTGCCGCCCGCGCGGCAGAAGGAACTGGTGACGCAGATCGGCAGGACCGGCTTGCCGATCAAGGTCGCGCTGGTGCCGTTGGCGAAGGGCGACGCGTTCGACGGCGACTCCTCGGTGCTCCAAGGGGTGCTGCACGACCGCCTGGGGCTGAGCAACCTCATCCTGATCACCATGGACGGCGAGTTCGGCGACACGCTGACCGGCCAGGAGTGGCCTGACGACACGCATCAGGCCATGTACGCGGCCAGTGCGGTCGGTCTGATGGACGAGATGAAGAGCGCGGGCCTCGCCGACCGCGTCGCGAAGGCGATCGACCTGATCGCGAGCGGCGACGGCGAGAAGGCGTACAGCCAGGCCACCGCCGACCTCGGCGGCACCCCGACCACGGCGAAGGCGAAGCACGGCAAGGGCGGTTCGGGTGGTGCCGGGCCGAGCGCGGTGGTGTGGTCGCTCGCCGCCGTCGTCCTGCTGGGCGGGGGCGGCGCCTGGCTGCTGCGGCGGCGCGCCAGGGCCCGCCGCTCCTCGCCGTTCGCCGTCCCGCTGGAGGTGTTCGCGGCCGAGGAGGCCGCCGACGAGTCCGAGCTCCGGCGCCGCGCCGAAGCCGAGGTGATCGCGCTCGGAGAGGCGGTCGAGGTCGCCGACGCCGGTTCCCGGCCCGGCCTCGGGCGCGCGCTCGACGCTTACGCGGCCGCCGGCAAGGTGCTCGACGGTGCCCGCGACATACCCGACCTCGCGGGCGTGCTCGCCCTGGTCGCCGAGGGCCGCGACGCCTTCGACGGCCGCTTCGACGCCCTTCCGCTCTGCTTCTTCGACCCGCTGCACGGCCGGGCCGCCCGCCGCCTCGTCTGGCGGCCGCTCGGCCGCCGCAACACGCTGCGGGTCGCCGCCTGCGCGGACTGCGCCACGGCCGTCGAGAAGCACCGCGCCCCGGAGGTGCTCACCGACACCACCCCCGACGGCCGCCGCGTCCCCTACTTCGAGGTGCCCGCGGGCGAGAGCGTCTGGGCCGCCACCGGCTACGGCTCGCTCGGCCCGCCACCGGCCGCCACCGATGACAACGGATACAGCGACGGCGCCGCCGACCCGGGTGCCGGCCCCGGCGGCATCGCCCCCCGCATCCTCAACGGCGACTTCCCTCGCCCGCGCCGCCCCCGCTGACCCGCACCGCACGGTTCCGGGTTTCGCTCCTGCTGCCCGTTCCTTCGGCCCGCCCGGATCGCGGACCGAACCTGACCGCATCGGTTCCTAGGGTCGGGGGTGTCAAGACGAACGGAACCGAAGGGCGGAACCCCATGCCGAGCATGGTGAAGGCGGAGACCGACGAGCGGGACGCGCTGCTGGCGTTCCTGGACGCGCAGCGCGGCGGGCTGCGGCGCGCGGTGCGCGGGCTGACCGACGAGCAGGCCGCCGCGCACCCCAGCGCGAGCGCGATGTCGCTCGGCGGCCTGGTCAAGCACGCGGCGCACTGCGAGCACAATTGGGTCCAGGTGATCCTGATGGGCCGCCCGCAGGCCAACCCCGGGATGGCCGCCGACTGGCAGGCGGAGTTCCAGTTGCTGCCCGGCGAGACCGTGCCCGGCGTCCTCGCCGAACTCGACGCGGTGGGCCGTGCGACCCGCGCCGCGATCGCCGAACTCCCTACCCTCGATGTGCTCGTCGCGCTGCCCGAGGCCCCGTGGTTCCCCAAGGACGGCAAGCGCAGCGCCCGTTGGATCCTGCTCCACCTGATCGAGGAGCAGGCCCGCCACGCCGGCCACGCCGACCTCATCCGCGAATCGCTCGACGGCGCGCTCGCCTTCGACCTGCTCGCCCAGGAGCAGCAGGAGCAGCAGGAGCGATAGGAACGGCAGGAGTAGTAGGAACGGCAGCGGGAGCACGGAGAGCCGTGGCGGCAGCTGCCTTAGCGGCGGGGCGCGTCGGGTCGGGTCGGCGAGGATGGTGACATGACGCGCACCGAGACTCCTTGGAGTCCTTGGGACCCGGCATCGCCCGCCGACGTGGCCGCTCTGTTCGCAAGGGTGAAAAGCCCATGGTGGATCGCGGGCGGCTATGCGATCGAGCCGGCCGTGGGGCGCGTGTTCCGTACGCACGGCGACGTGGACGTCCTGCTGCTGCGGCGCGACCAAGTGGCGATCCAGGAGACGTTGCCGGGGTGGGAGTGGTGGGCGGCGGACCCGCCCGGCACGCTCCGGCCGTGGCGGCACGGCGAGGTCCTGCCAGTGGGCGTCCACGACATCTGGTGCCGCCCGGGGCCGTCGAGCCGTGGCGGATCCAGTTCATGCTCGACGAGGCCGAGGGCGGCGAGTGGGTCCCGGCGGAGTCGCCACGTGCGGCGCGCCGTCGACCGGCTGGGCGCGTTCTCCGCCGACGGAATCCCCCATCTCGCGCCCGAGGTCCAGCTGTTTTACAAGGCCGCCCGGCCCAGGCCCAAGGACGAGGAGGACTTCGCCGCCGCGCTGCCCGTACTGGACGGCGCACAGCGGCGATGGCTCGCGGAGTCCGTCGACGCGACGTACGGCCCCCGCCCGTGGAGCGACCGCCTGTGCGGCTGACCTCCCGCGCGGCCGGCCGGCCACGACGCCGAGCGCCGCGGCTCAGTGCCCGCCGCGGCCAAGACCGGGCACGCCCAGCGCCGACAGGCCGTCGAGCACCAAGTCGACGCCGACCGCGGCGAGCAGCAGCCCCAGCAGGCGGCTGAGGAGTTCGGTGATGGTGTGGTGGGTCCTGCGCAGGAGCGGCGCGAGCACGATCACGCAGGCGAGGTCCAGCACGATCACGGTGTCGTACGCGCCGACGACGGTGCCGCGCCAGGTCCACGAGTCGCGCTCGGGCGCCTCGATGAGGATCGCGGTCAGCGCCAGCGGGCTGACCACGAACGGCATCAGCAGCGCTCTGATCCCGCTCACCAGGTCGGGGTGGTCGTCCTGCGGCCCGTCGGGGCCGAGCTGGATGCCGAGCACGAGGCTGATCGCGTAGATGAAGAAGATGACGCCGCCGGCCAACTGGAGTGCGGCCGGGGAGATGTGGAACAGCTTCAGCAGCCACGGCGCGGTGAACCCGGCGAGCATGCCCACCACCACCGCCACGGCCGAGGACAGCAGCGCGATCAGCCGCAGTTGCCTGCGGTCGTGCACCTGAGCGAGGTGCGCGAACGACAGCAGCACCTTGGGCGGCCCTACGACGGAGAAGAACGTGATGAACGCGGCGGCGAAGTTCTTGGTGACCATGGGGCGCATCCTCGGCCCACCGCGCCCGGCCGCGGCGGACCGACCCGCCCGGGGCGGAAAGTGCCGCGTGGAGCGAAGGTGCCCCGCGCGGAGTAAAACTCCCGCGCCGGGCGGAAGACCCGTCGCTACGATGAGGCGGTCGTCCACGAAGGAGAGTTGAGGTGCCCGGTCACCGAAGCGCGCGTTGACGCCGTAGGTCGCATCCGACCCGTCATCGCGTGCTGCCCCTGAAGTCGAAGAGCGGCACAGCGAGCCTTTCCCTGCCCGGTTCCCGGCGCGCGGCACCCGCGCGCCCCGGAACCGGCGCCGCTCTCCGCGACTCAAGGGGCACTCGTGCCGACCGCAGTTGATTCACCCTCTCCCCGCTCCTCCCGCTCCTCCCTTTGGCGGGACGCCGACTTCCGCCGGTTCTGGGCGGGCGAGACCGCTTCCCAACTCGGCGAGCAGGCCGGGCGGACGATCCTGCCGCTGCTCGCCGTGGTGGCGCTCCACTCGGGTCCCGGCCGGCTCGGCGCCCTGCGCGCGGTCGAGCAGGCGCCGATCCTGCTCTTCTCGTTGCTGATCGGCGTGTGGGTGGACCGCCGACGGTCCCGCCGGTTCATGGTCCTCGCCGACCTCGGCCGGGCCGCCGTGCTGGCCGCGATCCCGCTCGCGTACGTGGTCGGTGGCCTCGGCTTTCCGCTGCTGCTCGCCGTCGCGTTCCTCGCCGGGTCCCTGTCGGTGTGCTTCGACGTGGCGTACCAGGCCACGCTGGTACGGCTGGTGCCGCGCGACCGGCTCGCCGAGGGCAACAGCGCGCTGGAGGGCAGCCGGTCCGCCGCCCAGATCGGCGGGCCCGCGCTCGGCGGCGGGTTGGTGTCGCTGCTGTCCGCACCGATCGCGGTCGCGGGGTGCGTGTTCCTCTTCGCGCTGTCCACCCTGTCGATCCGCCGCGTCCGGCGCGCCGAGCCGCGACCAGTGCGGTCCGAGCCGGAGCCCGAGCCCGCATCCGTCCCCGCGTCCGTCCCCGCGTCCATGCCGACGCCCGAGCCCGCGCCCGGTCTGTGGCGGCAGATCCGCGAGGGGCTGCGGGTCGTCGCGGGTGACCCCGCGCTGCGTGCCGTGGGCACGGCGTCAGCCCTCTTCCAGCTCTCCTTCGCCGCCCTGATGACCGTGTACCTGCTGTTCCTGCCACGCGCGCTGCACCTGTCGGGCGGCGTGGTCGGACTGGTGCTCGCGGCGACGGGTCCGGGCGCACTGGTGGGCTCCGCGCTGTCCGCCCGGCTGCCGGCCCGGCTCGGATACGGCGCGGTGCTCGTCGGCGCGGCGGCGCTCGCCGACGGCGCGATGCTGTGCGTGCCCGCGCTCCACGGCTCCGGCGCCGCCACGCTCGCCGCGCTCATGGCGGTCAACTTCCTCTACGGCACCTTCAGTCAGCTCGTCAACGTGACCGCCACCGCCGTCCGGCAGGCCGTCACGCCGGTACGGCTCCAGGGCCGCGTGGTCGCGACCATCAACTTCGTCGGCATGGGCATGGGCCCGTTCGGCTCCCTGCTCGGCGGCGGGCTGGCCGCCCGCTACGGGCTGCGCGCCGCGCTGCTGGCGACCGCCGTCGCGATGACCCTCTCCCCGCTGTACCTGGCCTGCTCCCCGCTCGCCCGCCTCGGCAGGCGCCTCCCGGACCTCCCGGACCTGCCGGACTTGCCGATCTTCCCGGACCCGCCGATCCTCACGGACCCGCCGCACCTGCCGGACCAGGCACCGGAAGCCCTTCGTGCGGCGGAGACCGACGGCCGGGGGAGCCCGAGCGGGGTGAACACCGGGCGTGCCGACGAGGCTTCGCCATGACATCGCGGTAACGGCCGCCGTGGCAGGCCCGGTTGAGGTCGTACGGGCGAGCCGGCGGAGGTCCACCGGTGCGACGCCCCGGGCGGGCGCCAACTCCACCCACCCCGAACGTTGTTCGGGCCGCGCCGCCGTACCGGGACGGGAAGCGCCGGGGGCGGGCATCCGCCCCGCCCCCGAAGTACGGCCCGCTGTGAACTAGCCTTGCGGCCCATGGGAAACGGGAGCCCGGAGAGAGGAGCGGGGCCAATGAGCACACCGTCGACTCGTCCGGGTCATGCGACCGGCTCGGACCACCCGCGGACGGACAACTGCTCGACTTGCCGTCGCACCCTCAACGGCGCCTTCATGTGCCCGGGTTGCGGTGCCTACGCACCCGATATCGACCCGCGCGGCCCGGCCGGGCGGGCGCCGGTCGACCTGCCGCCCATGGACGACGCCGCCGTGGATGTCGTCGCGGATGCCGCCATCACGGTGCCGGACGGCGCGCCCGAACCCGCGGCGCGCCCACGCCCTCGCGTCGAGCCGCCGATCGTACCGATCGCGGCCGTCCTCGAACCGGCCGGAACACCACCCGAGCCCCAACCCCCCTACGGGGCAGCCGAGTCGGGCCCGGCCGACGGCGACCGCGAGCCCGTCGGCCAGGAGCGGTCCGGAGCGGCGGCGGAGGGCCGGGCGGACCGTGAACGGCCCTTTGCCGCAGCCGGGTTGGCCGCCGCGGACCGCGACACCCGCCCCTCCTCCGCCGTGCAGGCGGCACCCCTGGCGGACGAGCCCGCCGCGAAGACCTCCCCGTCCGACGCGTCCTCGGCCAGTACGCCCCCCGCAGAGGCGGCGCTACCCCCGGAAGAGCGCGACCCCGCCGGTCCGCCCTCGCCTTCCGCACCCTCCGCGCCCGGCAGCGTCCCGCACTCCGCCCCCGGCGGCACCCCGGAACCCGCCGACGAGCGGCGCCGCAGGAACCGCCGCCGAGCCGCGGTCGTCGCCGCGTTCGCGCTGATCGGGGGCGGCATAGCCGCGGCGGTCATATCCGCCGGCACCTCCTCGACCCCGCCCGCCGCATCCGTCCCGGACGGCCCTTCGGCGCACGGCACTTC
>NZ_JACEGK010000171.1:0-13922 GCF_056859195.1 Streptomyces sp. NH27 | reverse complement strand
GGGTTTCCGTAGGGGCGAGGGGCTGTGCTTGTTGTGCGGCTGGCGCCGCGTGGGCGCGTGGTGTGGCCCGCGGGGTTGCCGGGGAGCGAACCGGAACCCATACGGCGAGGTCCCCGGCAACCCCGGGGGCGAGTCGGAACCGTACCCCCGGCGGCCACTCCTCGCCCGAACCGGAACATTCGCGACGGTCCGTCCGGCGGCGCCCTATACCCTTCCGGGGTGCCCGAAGAGACCGCGCCCCGGCGGACCGCCGCCGCGCAGGCGACCGCCCCTACGCAGACGCAGACGCGTACGCCGGGGCGTACACGCACGTGGGTACCCCCGGCCCCCCTCGACGTACGCCGCACTCTGATGCCGCTGCGCCGCGGCGGCGGCGACCCCGCCTTCCGGATCGCCCCCGACGGCACGGTGTGGCGGGCCAGCCGTACCCCCGCCGGCCCCGGCACCCTGCGACTGACCGGCAGCCCGGCCGCGATCGAGGGCACGGCCTGGGGCCCGGGCGCACCGTGGCTGCTCGACCGCCTCCCCGCCCTCCTCGGCGCCGACGACGACCCGTCCGCCTTCGTACCGAGGCACCGCATCGTGCACGCCGCCCACCGGCGGCACCCCGGACTGCGGCTGACCCGCACCGGCCTGGTACTGGAATCGCTGATCCCGTCCGTACTGGAGCAGAAGGTCACCACGATCGAGGCGTACCGCGCCTGGCGACTGCTCCTGCTCCAGCACGGCGAGGCCGCCCCGGGGCCGCAGGGCGCCGACGTACCGCGCGGCATGCGGGTCATGCCCGACCCGCGCGGCTGGGCCCGGGTGCCGTCCTGGGACTGGCGCGGCGCCGGCGTCGACAACAAGCGGGCCTCCGCCGTCCTGCGCGCGGTACGCCTCGGCGCCCGCCTGGACTCCCTCGCCGACCGCCCGGCCGAAGACGCCTCCGCCCTGCTCCAGACCATCCCCGGCATCGGGCCGTGGACCGCCGCGGAAACCCTGCAGCGCAGCCACGGCGCCCCCGACGCCGTCACCGTCGGCGACCTGCACCTGCCGCATCACATCGGCTACGCCCTCACCGGCGAGCCGCGCTCCGACGACGAGACGATGCTGCGCCTGCTGGCCCCGTACGCAGGCCAGCGGCACCGCGCCGCCCGGCTGATCCTGCTCGCCGCGCCCGGACCGCCGCGGCGCGCGCCGCGGATGGCCCCGCCCCGCCACCACTGAAGCCGAACAGGCCGGCCGCGGACGGTACTTCGCCGGCCGGCGGCGGTCAGCGCACCACGAGGAACGGCTCGGCCGCCCGCTCGGCCCGGGGCGCGGGCGCCGCCGCGGGGCGGCCGACCGCGATGGTGCCGAGCGGGTCCCACGAGGGCGGCAGGTCGAGGACATCCCGCACCACGTCGCGGCAGAACAGCGCCGAGGACACCCACGCCGACCCCAACTGCTCGCCGGCCAGGGCGACCAGGAAGTTCTGCACGCCGGCGCCGCCGGAGACCAGGAACATCTCCCGCTCCGCCGTCGCCCGCCGCTCGTCCGGGTACGCGTGCGCGCCGCCCTCGGTGACCAGGCACGGCACCACCAGATACGGCGCCTTGCGCAGCGCGTCCCCGCGCCGCAACCGCTTGGCGACGTTCTCCTCCGAGAAGCCGTCCCCGCGCAGGTCCGCCGCCCAGGCGTCCCGCATCGCGTCGAGCAGCCGTACCCGCACCTGGGGTGTCTCCAGCAGCACGAACCGCCAGGGCGTGGTGTGGTGCGGGGCGGGTGCGGTCACCGCGAGGGCCACGGCCCGCCGTACGGCCGCGGGGTCCACGGGGTGGTCGGTGAACTCCCGCACGGTGCGCCGCAGCGACACCGCCTCCCGTACCGCCTCCGAAGTGCCGAGCCGGAACATGTCGTTGGCGGCGACCCGCACCAGCGCCCGGGCCCCGATATCACCTGGGGCGCCTTCGTCCGGACCGCTGCCGACAGCGCTGCCGTCCGCGTCGGACTCCGTCGCCAGCAGCACGCCGCCCAGGCCGCGTACCACCGCGACCGGCAGCCCCGTGGCCTTGCCCTTGACGAGGTCGCCGGCCGCGGCCAGCTCGTCCGCGGTCGCGGTGACCGTGACGCTCAGCGGGTTGCCGTGGGAGTCCTGGCCGCCGCGCAGGTCGTCCAGCACCCGTACCCCGGCCGCGCCGATCGCCACGTCGGTGAGCCCTTCGCGCCAGGGCCGCCCGAAGGTGTCGGTGACGATGACGCCGACTCGCACCCCGAGCGCGTCGCGCAACCCGTCCCGGATGCGGCGGGCTGACGCGTCGGGGTCCTCGGGCAGCAGGAGCACGGTGCCCGCGGGGGTGTTGGACGCGTCGACCCCGGCCGCGGCCATCACGAAGCCGTGCCGTGTCTCCACGATCCGGGTCGGCCCGCGACGGGCCACCAACCGCACCGCTTCCGCGTCGATCGCAGACTCGCGGTCGTCCGCGTCCACCAAGCGCCCCTCGGCCTTGCTGACGATCTTCGATGTGACCAGCAGCACATCGCCGTCGGCGAGGGCGGTGCCGGCGGTGGCGATCAGTTTGGCGATGTCCGAGCCCGGCTGCACCTCGCCGATCCCGGGCACCCCGAACACCTCGTAGCGGGGCGCCGGCGTGGTCATGCCCGCACCTCCTCGGCGAACGCGAGCGCTTCCCGCGCCATCTGCGTGGTCGCCGCCAGGTCTGTCATGAGCAACGGCACCGCCCGGCAGCGGATGCCGGCCGCCTCGACCACCTCGACGGCGCCCGCGTCCACGGTGTCCACGAGCCACCCGTCCAGCAGCCCGCTGCCGTAGTGCGCCGCCACCGCCGCCGCGGTCGACTCGACGCCCACGGCGGCCAGCACCTTGTCGGCCATCCCGCGCACCGGCGCGTCACCGACGATGGGGGACAGGCCCACCACCGGCACACCGGCCTCCGCGATGGCCTCGCGCACACCCGGCACGGCCAGGATGGTGCCGACGCTGACCACCGGGTTGGACGGTGGGAAGACGATCACATCGGCGCTGCCGATCGCCTCCAGTACCCCGGGTGCGGGCTTCGCGCCCTCCGCGCCCACAGGCACCACCGCGTGCGCGGGCACCGAAGCGCGCAGCCGCACCCAGTACTCCTGGAAGTGGATCGCCTTGCGCTCCCCGTCGACCTCGACGAGTACGTGCGTCTCGATCCTGTCGTCGGACATCGGGATGAGCCGCACCCCGGGCTTCCAGCGGGCGCACAGCGCCTCGGTGACCGCGCTGAGCGGATAGCCCGCACTGATCATCTGACTGCGGACGATGTGCGTGGCGAAGTCCCGGTCGCCCAGGCCGAACCACTCGGGTCCGACGCCGTACGCGGCGAGTTCCTCCTTGACCGCGAAGGTCTCGTCGGCCCGCCCCCAGCCCTGCTCCTCGTGGATGCCGCCACCCAGGGTGTACATGACGGTGTCCAGGTCGGGACAGACCTTCAGTCCGAACAGGTGGATGTCGTCTCCGGTGTTGCCGATGACGGTGATATCCGCCTCCGGCGCCGCTGCCTTGAGGCCGCGCAGGAAGCGCGCTCCTCCGATACCTCCGGCCAGAACCACGATTCGCATGGCCCCAGTCTGTCAGCCCCGCGACGTGGGACGTCCGGCCGTCCGCCCGACCTAGACCGACCGGCAAGTGGAGGGCGGTCTACGCCTGCGCGGGCGTGCGGGCGCCCGGGGTGCACGCGTACGGGGTCATCTCGGTCAGCCCCGGGAAGTACACGTGCAGGCTGACGGCGCCGTCCAGCGACTCGTTGACGACATCGTGGACGTAGCCGGGTGCGAACACGCGCTGGTGACCGGGGGTCAGGGTGCGGCGGGTCTCGCCGCGGGCGGTCAGCGCGCGTTCGTGCAGGGTGCCGTCCAGGACGGTGAGAACGCCGTCGGAACGGCCGTGGTCGTGCAGCCCGCTGCTCTGTCCGGGCAGCCAGCTCAGCAGCCACACCTCGTAGCCGGGGCCGGTTCGCAGGCGTGCGTACCAACGGGTCGTGGCGTCGTAGCGCACCTGCGGCGCCCACTGCGCGCGGTCGGCGGCGATGGAGCGGGCGAGCCCGGCGAACTCCGCGACGGTGCAGGGGTGTTGGGGCACCGGCGGGAGCAGGTGGGGCAGTTCGAGCGGGTCACCGGCGATCGATACGTCGGAGTACATGGGGTGTGTTCCTCGGGGTGCGCATGATGCGGAAGGTGCCGGCGGCCGTGGCGGCCGGTCAGGGGATCAGCGGCAGCGGGAGGAACAACAACAGCTCTGTGCGAGCGCGACGCAGCAGGACTCGCGGCGGCGAGTCCGGAAGGGCGCGTTGTGCTCGGCATGCATGTGGACAAGCAAATCGGTCGGAGCGGTGACCTGTCAACCGAATGTCCGAAATGCCCGACTACTTTCACCCGATCCGGCAGGGTCGCATGGTGAAAGGTTTGTGCACGGTGCGGTGCGGATAGGAGGTGGCGCATCCGTCCAGATCTGATGCGGATCGCCTTTCGGATCTGGGGAAACGCGCCATCCCGGTATGACGTTGTGCTTCTGTGATCGAAATGTGATCCGCAACGCTTCGCTCGAACGGACGGAACGTTGTCCGTCGCCGCAGCGTCTGACGGAACGTGAGCGTTTGGCCGTTGGGGCCACGGTTGACGGATGCGGTCATTTAGGCCGATATCAACACTATCTGTCACTCCTTGGTTCAGCGGAGTGAATAACGGGCCCAATAGCAGATCTCGGCTTGACTGGCCCGGATCGGCACACTTGTAATTTCACTCGTGTCGTTCGGCCGGACCGCCGGACGTGGTGACGGCAGGCAACATCACGGGGAAGCACGACAGACAGGGGCGCGCATGACCGAGCAGTTCCAGTTGCTGCTGGCTGAAGAGGCCGACGAGGAACTCGGCTGGCAGGAGCGCGCGCTGTGTGCGCAGACCGACCCCGAGTCCTTTTTCCCCGAGAAGGGCGGCTCCACCCGCGAGGCGAAGAAGGTCTGCCTCGCCTGCGAAGTCCGCTCCGACTGCCTGGAGTACGCCCTCGCCAACGACGAGCGCTTCGGCATCTGGGGCGGCCTGTCCGAGCGGGAGCGCCGCCGGTTGAAGAAGGGCGTCGTCTGACCCCCGAACCACGGCCGGCACCCCGCCGCCCACCCGGTTTCCGCCCATCGGAGACCTCACATCCGGCCCGTCTTCCGCGCCCTCCGGCACGGCAGGCGGGCCGCTGTTGTGCCCACACCCGGACGGTCGCGCCGTTGTAAGCCGTTAGTGTGGGGGGCCGTCCGAGATGCATGCCCCGCCAACGGTGGGTTGATGCGTCCACCGCAGTCCAGCGAACCGGGGCCCGAACCTCGATGTCCGTGAACAGCCCAGCACCGGCCGTCCATCCGCCAGGTACCCCTGAGTTCCCGCGCCACGTCGTCACCGCCGTGCTGGTCGCGCACGACGGCGCACGTTGGCTGCCCAAGGCCCTCCAGGGGCTGCTCGCGCAGGACCGCCCGGTCCAGGACGTCGTCGCCGCCGACACCGGCAGTGCCGACGACTCCGCCCGGCTGCTCGCCGAAGCCCTCGGCGATCAGCGCGTGCTGCACCTCGCCCGCCGCACCGGCTTCGGCGCCGCCGTCGAGGAGGCCACCCGCTCCACCACGCCCCTGACCGCGGACGACCTGCCCTACCTGCGCCGCCGCAGCGGCTGGGACCCCGTCAGCCGCACCTGGAACGACGACGCTTACGACGAACCCGCCGAGCCGCAAGGCGACCCCATCCAGTGGCTCTGGCTGCTGCACGACGACTGCGAGCCCGACCCCGGGGCGCTGGCCGCCCTGCTGCGCACCGCCGAGACGTCGCCGTCCGCCGCGATCATCGGCCCCAAGTTGCGCAGCTGGTACGACCGCCGCCAGCTCCTGGAGACCGGCGTCTCCATCGCCCGCAGCGGACGCCGCTGGACCGGCCTGGAGCGCCGCGAGCAGGACCAGGGTCAGCACGACCAGGTCCGCCCGGTGCTGTCCGTCTCCTCCGCGGGCATGCTCGTGCGCCGCGACGTGTGGGAGGAACTCGGCGGCTTCGACCGCCGCCTGCCCCTCATGCGCGACGATGTCGACTTCTGCTGGCGCGCCCACGCCGCCGGCCACACCGTCCTGATCGCCCCCGACGCGGTCATGCGGCACGCCGAGGCCGCCTCCCGCGAACGCCGGCCCGTCGACTGCGCCGGCCGCTCCGCGGTCAACCCGCACCGTGTCGACAAGTCCGGCGCCGTCTACACCCTCCTGGCCAACACCCGCGGCCCGCTGCTCCCGTACGTCATGCTCCGCATCGCCGTCGGCACCCTGCTGCGCACCCTCGCCTACCTGGTCGGCAAGGTGCCCGGCCAGGCCGTCGACGAGATCGTCGGCCTGCTCGGCGTCCTGCTGCGTCCCGGCCGCGGGCTCGCCGCCCGCCGCCGGCGCGGCACCGGCGCCGTACCGCCGTCCGAACTGCGTCCCCTGTTCCCGCCGCCCGGCGCGACCGTACGCGCCACCGTCGACCAGGTCGTCAGCAACTTCGCCGGCCGCGCCGACGCCGCGACCGCCGCCGCCGGCCGTCATGGCGGCGCCGTCGAGTCCGGGCCCGGCGACGAGGACGGCGACTTCCTGGAGTTGGAGCAGTTCGGCCGGCTGAAACGGATCGCCCGCAAACCGGGTCCGGTGCTCTTCGCGGTCCTGCTCGTCGTCTCCCTGGCCGCCTGCCGCGGCCTGCTCGGCGGGGGAGCGCTGGCCGGTGGCGCCCTGCTCCCGGCCGACCCCGGTGCCTCCGACCTGTGGGACACCTACGCCGGCTCCTGGCACGCGCTCGGCAACGGCGGCACCCAGGCTGCGCCCCCTTACATCGCGGTCCTCGCGCTCTTCGCCACCGTGCTGTTCGGCTCCACCGGCCTGACCTTGACCCTGTTCCTGGTCGCCTCCGTGCCATTGGCCGGCGTCACCGCCTACTTCGCCTCCCGGCCGCTGGTCGAGTCCCGTCTGCTGCGCGCCTGGGCGTCGGTCGCCTACGCCTTCCTGCCCGCCGCGACCGGCGCCCTGGCCGGTGGTCGCCTCGGCACCGCCGTGCTGGCGATCCTGCTGCCCCTGATGGCGCGCGCCGCGATCTCCTCCGCGGGCCTCCAATTGAGCGACTCCGCCATCGAGCGCGGCGCCCGTCCCGGCTGGCGCGCCACCTGGGCGCTCGCCCTGATGCTCACCTTCACCACCGCGTTCACGCCCGTCACCTGGCCGATCGCCCTGGTGCTCGCCGCCGGCGCGATCGCCTGGCGCCTGGTGCGCCGCCAGCAGCAGGTGCTGGTCCCGCAACTCCTGCGCTCGGCCGCCCTGGTCGTCACCCCGATGGTGCTGCTCGCCCCCTGGTCGCTGACCTTGCTCGCGCACCCTGGGCGCATGCTCAACGAGGCCGGCCTGCCGTACTCCACCAAGACCGCCTCCGGCCTCGACCTGCTCCTGCTCAGCCCCGGCGGCCCCAAGGCGTCCGGCGGTTTCCTGCTGATCGGTGTCGTGCTGGCCGCCCTCGCCGCCCTGATGCGCGGCACCCGCCGCACCGCCATCGCCGTCGCCTGGGCCGCCGCGCTGACCGGCCTGCTCTTCGCCGTCGTCGAGAACGGCAAGGACTGGGCCGGTCCCGCCACCCTGGTCTACGGTCTCGCACTGCTGGCCGCCGCCGCGATCGGCGCCGAGGGCGCGAACGAGCGGATCGCCGCCAGCGGATTCGGCTGGCGCCAGCCGGTCGCCGCCCTGGTCGCCTTCGCCGCGGTCGCCGCCCCACTGCTCGCCGCCTTCACCTGGGTCATCGACGGCGCCGACGGCCCGCTCAAGCGCACCAACTCGCAGCAGGTGCCCGCGTTCGTCGCCGAGGAGGCCACCACCACCGACCAGCCCCGCACCCTGGTGCTCAGCGGCACCGAAGGCCACGTCGAATACGCCGTCGTGCGCGGCTCCGGCGTCCGGATCGGCGACGCCGAACTCGCCGCCGAGGCACCGCACGACCACGCCTTGGACACCGTGGTGGCCAACCTCGTCGCGGGATCGGGCGCCGACCAGGGCAGCCGGCTCGCCGGATACGCGGTCCGGTACGTCCTGGCACCCAAGGGCGCGCCCCGCTCCTTCGGCCGCGTCCTCGACAGCACCCCCGGCCTGTCCCGGCTCAGCCAGTCCGACGGCACCAAGCTGTGGCAGGTCAACCAGGACGTCTCCCGCATCACCATCACCAGCAAGGGCGCCCAGCCCATCGGTGTCGCCGCGGGCCGCATCCAGGCACACACCAAGGTGCCCGCCGGCCCGTCCGGCCGCGTGCTGCGGATCGCCGACACCGCCAACTCCGGTTGGCACGCCACGCTCGACGGCTCCGCGCTCACCCCGGTCACGGTCGACGGCTGGGCACAGGGCTTCGACCTGCCGGCCACCGGCGGCCGGCTGGACGTCACCTACAAGGAGCCGATCGCCCACATCGGCTGGCTCGGCGTCCAGGCGTTGCTGCTGCTCGTCGTCATCGTGCTCGCGCTGCCAGGCCGCCGCCAGGAGATCGACGACGACCTGCCCGAAGCGGAGAGCGCAGTCCCCGTCGCCATCCCCGGCCAGGCGACGGGCGAGGGCCGCCGGGCCCGCCGCCTGCAGGCCGCCGCGGACGCGGAGGCCGCGGACAGCGCCGCCGCGTCGTCCGCCGAGTCGCTCGCCACAGTGCCGGCCGAACCCGAGTCGCCGGACACCCCCGCCGAGCCGTTGCCGGTCCGTGTACCGCCCGCCCGGGAAGAGGCCCAGGCGGCCCAGGAAGCCGACTACGACCAGCAGCCCGGCTATCCCGCCCCGGACGGCGGCTACGACTCGTACGCGGCCTCTGAGGGCGCCGACGGCTACGCCTACCAGGACACCAACTACCAGGAGGGCCGCTACCAGGAAGGCGGCTACCCGGACCCGTCCTACGCCCAGGGCGGCCCCGGCTGGGAGGGGGGGCAGCCGTATCCGGCCGAGCCCGGGACGTACGACCAGCAGGCGTACGGCGACTCCTACGGCTATCCGGCACAGCCCGGCTACGACCCCTACGCGTCGCAGCAGCCCGCACCGGACGCCCAGGCGCCGTACGAACAGGGCTACGGCGAGCAGCAGCAGGAGTACGGCGAGCAGCAGGGTCAGGACGGCCAGGACGGCGGGCAGCCGTATCCCGACCAGGCCGGCTACGTCGACCCCGCCCCGTATTACGCAGATGGCGAGCAGCGCCGCGATGGGAGCGACTACCAGTGAACCGCAGCACCTTGTCCCTGGCCGGTGCCGTGGTCGCGCTCGCCGTCCTGACCGGCGCGGCCTCGATGACCGGGGGCGACGACTCCCACACCGCCCCGGCGGCGTCCGCGTCGCGCCTGCCGGTCCAGCGCAGCACCCTGCTGTGCCCCGAGCCGTCGACGTCGGAGTTCGTCGACACCACGTACACGTCCTTCACCCCGCCCGGCAGCGGTTCGGGCGCCAGTACCTCCGGCGGCCAGGCCACGCTGGTGCCCGCCACCCCCAAGCCCAAGGCGCTCAAGCCGCTCACCGCCACCGGCAAGCCCGTCACATCGTCCACCGACAAGTCGGACTCACCCGCCTTGATCGGCACGGCGGACGGCCCCCTGGCGCCGGGATGGACCGTGCAGCAGACGACCGTCGTGAGCGACGGCCCCGGCCGCGGCCTGCTCGGCACCTCGTGTGTCGCCCCCGACAGCGAGTTCTGGTTCCCCGGGGCGAGCACCCAGGACGGCCGCCAGGACTACGTACACCTGGTCAACCCGGACGAGACCCCGGCCGTGGTGGACATCGACCTGTACGGCAAGGACGGCCAGCTCAAGGGCTCGACCGGCGACGGCATCACGGTGCCGGGCGGCAGCTCCAAGCCGGTGCTGCTGTCCACGCTCATCGCCGACAAGGTCCAGGACCTGACCGTGCACGTCATCGCGCGCAGCGGCCGGGTCGGCGCGGCCGTGCAGGCCACCGACAACAAGGCCGGCACCGACTGGCTGCCGGCCGCCGCCCAGCCCGCCGGCAACCTCGTCATGCCGGGCATCCCCGCCGACGCCACCGACGTGCGCCTGATCACCTATGCGCCCGGCTCCGACGACGCCGACCTGACGCTGAAGCTCGCCACCTCAAGCGGCTCGATCACCCCGGCCGGCCACGAGACGCTGCACGTCAAGAGCGGCATGACCGCCGCCGTCGATCTCGGGGACATCACCAAGGGCGACGCCGGGTCGCTGATCATCGGGTCGAGCACCGCGCACTCCCCGGTGCCGGTGGTGGCCGCGCTGCGGATCACCCGCGGCAAGGGCAGCAAGCAGGAGATCGCCTTCCTGCCCGCGACCGGCCTGATCGACCGGCAGGCGACCGTCGCCGACAACCGCGCGAAGGGCTCCACACTCGCCCTGACCGCCACCGGCAAGGACGTCAGCGTGAAGATCACCTCGTCGGCGGGTTCCACCGCGGGCAGCGCGGCGAGCAAGACCATCACCGTCAAGGCGGGCTCGACCGTGTCCATGGCACCGCCGCAGCCCTCCGGCCTCAAGGGCGCTTACGCGGTGACCGTGCAGCGGCTGTCGGGCGGGCAGCTGTACGCGTCCCGGATGCTGGCGCTGCCGCTCGACGGGGTGCCGATGTTCACGATCCAGCCGATGCCGGACGACCAGGGGATGGTCGACGTGCCGCAGGCCGGTTCCGACCTGCGCGTCCTGCAGCCCTAGCGTCCCTGAGCGCCTGACCTCCTGGGCGCGTGATCATGTTCGGGGCGATCGGCGCCCTGGGATGCCTGGCGTCCTAGGGTGCCAATCGCCTTCGCGCCCAGGGTGCGAGGGTGCTCACTCCTCGCCGTACTTCGGGTCGACGTTCTCCGGCGACAGCCCGAGCAACTCGGCGACCTGCTCGACGACGACCTCGTGCACCAGCAGCGCCCGCTCGTCGCGGCCCTTCGCGCGGATCTCCACCGGGCGGCGGTAGACCACGATCCGGCTCGGCCGGTCCTTGGCCGCGCCGATCAGCCTTCCGAGCGGCACCGGGTCGCCGTCGGACGGTGGAGCGTCCTGCGGCCAGGGCACGTCCTGCACGGCGAACTCCACGTCGGCCAGCTGCGGCCAGCGCCGCTCCAGCCGGTCGGCGGCATCGCGCACCAGGTCGTCGAAGGCGTCGGCCCGGCTGAGCGCGAGCGGCACCTGCGGCGGCGCGATGGGCCCACGCATGCCGCGGCCGTGGCGGTCGCGGTGCCGCGGCCGAGGCGCGGGCTGGGGCGGGGGAGTGGGGGCCGAACTGTCCATCAGCGTGAGCCTAGCCCCCGACGCGGGCGCGCACAGCAGGGCGTCACCTCCAGCGGCGTCCCCGCCGCCGTACGGGCGGGCCGCGCCACGGCCGTACGCCACGCGCCCGGTCGGACAGTGACCGGTTACTGTCCGATCCGATCGCGCTTGGGACCGGATCGGGCCACAGAAGTGACGGATATCCGCCACCTGGCGTGCGAACCCGTCGTACGTGACGGCGGCGGCCATACCGTTACTCTTGGTATCCGCTTTTGTCGCTCCGACGGTTGCCGCAGGTCAGCCTCGTACATCCGGCGTACCCGACTCCGAACGGCCGCAAGCGACACGACCGAGTGACCTGGCGGAGAGTCGTCGCGGCCCGCTCAAGAGTGCGGTACCGTCCAACCTCGTGAGCCCTGTACGTCGCTGTTCGCGCACCGCTTGCGGCCGCCCCGCCGTCGCGACACTGACGTACGTCTATGCGGACTCCACAGCCGTACTCGGCCCGCTGGCCACATACGCCGAACCCCACTGCTACGACCTGTGCTCGGAGCACTCCGAGCGACTCACCGCCCCGCGCGGGTGGGAGGTCGTCCGCCTGGCCACCGACACCGGCCCGGTCCGGCCCAGCGGCGACGACCTCGAAGCCCTCGCCAACGCGGTCAGGGAAGCAGCCCGCCCGCACGAACGCGGCCAGGGCGGCGGCGCGCGCGACATCGACCCGGTGGAGGTCGCCCGGCGCGGGCACCTGCGGGTCCTGCGGTCGCCGGATCAGTAGCCTCGCGGGCCCAGGACCGGGTCTCGGATAGGTTGTTCGGGACCGGACCGCCCAGGACCGTAACGCAGAGGTGTGCAGTGCCCCAATCATCGGGTTCTTCGGCGTCACCCGACCTGTCGCAGATCATCAAGGCATACGACATCCGCGGAGTCGTCCCCGACCAGTGGGACGAGCCGCTCGCCGAGATCTTCGGCGCCGCCTTCGCCACGGTCACCAGTGCCACCGCGATCGTCGTCGGCCACGACATGCGGCCCTCCTCGCCCGGGCTGTCGCACGCCTTCGCGCGCGGCGCCGCCGCCAGGGGCGCGGACGTCATCGAGATCGGCCTGTGCTCCACGGACGAGTTGTACTTCGCCAGCGGCCGTTTCGACCTGCCCGGCGCGATGTTCACCGCCAGTCACAACCCCGCGCGCTACAACGGCATCAAGATGTGCCGGGCCGGCGCCGCGCCCGTCGGCCAGGACACCGGCCTCGCCGAGATCCGCGACCTGGCCGAGCGGTGGTCCGCGACCGGACTGCCGACCGGCGCCGCCACCCCGGGCACCATCAGCACGCGCGACGTTCTCGGTGACTACGCCGGTTTCCTGCGCTCCCTGGTCGACCTGTCCGGCATCCGCCCGATGAAGGTCGTCGTGGACGCCGGGAACGGGATGGGCGGCCACACGGTGCCGACCGTCCTGGACGGCCTGCCGGTCGAACTGGTGCCGATGTACTTCGAACTCGACGGCACCTTCCCCAACCACGAGGCCAACCCGCTCGACCCGAAGAACCTCGTCGACCTCCAGGCGAAGGTCCGTGAGACCGGTGCGGACCTCGGCCTCGCCTTCGACGGCGATGCCGACCGCTGCTTCGCGGTGGACGAACGCGGCGAACCCGTCTCCCCCTCGGCCGTCACCGCGCTGGTCGCCGCCCGCGAACTTGCCAAGCACCCGGGCGCCACTGTCATCCACAACCTGATCACCTCCCGGTCGGTGCCCGAGGTCATCGCCGAACACGGCGGCACCGCGGTGCGCACCCGCGTCGGCCACTCCTTCATCAAGGAGCGGATGGCGCAGACCGGCGCCGTCTTCGGCGGCGAGCACTCCGCGCACTACTACTTCCAGGACTTCTGGAACGCCGACACGGGCATGCTCGCCGCGCTCCACCTGCTGGCCGCCCTCGGCGCGCAGGACGGCTCGCTGTCCGCCCTCGTCGCCTCCTACGACCGCTATGCGAGCTCCGGCGAGATCAACAGCACCGTCGCCGACCAGGCCGGCCGCACCGCCGCCGTACGGGCCGCCTTCTCGGCGGAGGAGGGCGTCACCTTCGACGAGCTCGACGGCCTGACCGTCTCCACCCCCGACTGGTGGTTCAACCTGCGCGCGTCCAACACCGAGCCGCTGCTGCGGCTCAACGTCGAGGCCCGCGACGCCGCTACGGTCGGGCGGCTGCGCGACCGGGTGCTCGCCATCGTCCGCGGCTGACCGCGCCGACCCAGAGGGGCCAACAGGGTTGTCGGGCGGCGCCGTTCGGCCGGCTCCAGCGGAGGCCGGGCGCCTGAGCGCTTGGGGCTCGGAGCTCCTGGGGCCGGGCCCTCGCCCATGACGGGCAGCGCCGTACTCCGTGCCAGGCGGGCGGCCCGACACCCGGCCCGGCCTCGGGTGGACGCCGGCAACCAGGCGGTCCGCGCCGCTATCGGGCACGGCGATAGGCTGAACCCGCAGGCCGCAACGGCCCCAGACCGCCGCAACCCGCACGGAGGACCCGCCATGCCGCTCGTCGAACCCAGCCTCCTGGAGATCCTCGCCTGCCCGGCTTGCCACGCGCCTTTGCGTGAGGACGACGCCGCGGCCGAACTTCTGTGCACGTCAGACAGTTGCGGCCTGGCCTACCCCGTGCGCGACGACATCCCCGTGC
>NZ_JACEGK010000170.1:0-13942 GCF_056859195.1 Streptomyces sp. NH27 | reverse complement strand
CGGTACGGGCGAGTTCGGCGAGTCGGACCTTCCCGGTCTCCGTGATCAGCGTCAACTCCGGTGCGAAGTGGCCGACTGTGGGGTGAGGATCGCTGAGACCCATGTCGTAGCGGACGTCGGTGCCGGCGGTGAGGTCGGCGAGGTGCTGGACGACCTGCTTGTGGGTGAGCAACTCGGTGAAGAGTTCGCGCAGGGCGGTGGTGTTGCTGCCCGGTGCGGTGAGCGCGGACTGCGCCTCGGCGTTGAGCACCATGCGGCGGGCGGCTTGGCGGCGCTCGGTGTCGTAGCTGTCGAGCAGGCCGGTGGGGGCGGTGCCGTGCAGCGCGGCGGCGAGCTTCCAGCCGAGGTTGGCGGCGTCCTGGAGGCCGAGGTTGAGCCCGGGGCCGCCACCGGAGGTGTAGACGTGGGCGGCGTCGCCGACGAGGAAGATCCGGCGGTCGCGGAACCGGTCGGCGACGCGGGTGTTGCCGCCGTTCAGCCGCCGCAGCACGTGCGGGCCCGTGCCGTCCGGCGGGCCGAGCGGCAGGTCCGCGCCGAGGACCCGCCGGATGCTCGACTCCATCTCGGCCAGGGTCATCGGCTCGTCCGTCGCGGGCTGGTCCCACTCGGTGGTGCTGACCAGCGGCGGCTGCCCGGGGAACGGTGCGTAGGAGAAGCCGCCCTGGTCGGTGCGGTGGGGCAGGAAGGGCAGGACCGGCGGGTGGCCGGGAACGGTGAGGGCGCCGTTGGCCGGATCGACCCAGCCGGCCGGGAGGGTGGCGTGGGCGGTGCGGTTGGTGCGCCGGTCGTAGCTGACGCCGGGGAACCCGATTCCGGTCAGCTTGCGGACCACGCTGTGCGCGCCGTCCGCGCCGACCACGTACCGGGCGCGGAGCTGCTGGTCGCCGTCGGGGCCGGTGACGTCGAGGGTGACGGTCTTGTCGTCCTGGGCGACGGCGCCGACCCGAACTCCGCGCCGCAGGTCGACGCCGAGTTCGCGGGCGCGCTCCTCCAGCACCTGGACGATGCGGTGCTGCGGGGCGGCCAGGCCGAAGACCGGACTGGCGTCCAGCCGGCCGAGGTCGAGGCCCATCGCGGCGAACATGAAGTAGGCGGAGTTCGGCCGCGGGGGTTCCGGGCTGCCGCTGAGCGGCTCGTGCAGGCCGCGGTGGTCGGCCAGCCGCACCACCTGGCCGAGCAGGCCGTTGGCCTTGGGTTCGGTGCTGGGCTGCGGGAGTTGCTCCAGTACGGTCGGGCGGATGCCGGCCAGGGCCAGTTCGCAGGCGAGCATCAGCCCGTTCGGCCCGCCCCCCACGATGATCACATCGGCGGTCACGTCATGTCTCCTTGGTGCGAACGGGCAAGGGTGGCGCCGGAAGCGGGGTGGCTCCCCCTCCTCGCTACGGGACCGGCAGGCCGGCGGCGAGCTGATCGAAGACCTCGGCCAGGACCGCGCCGAGTCGTACGGGTTCGGCTGCGCGCAGGCTGTGTTCGACGGCCGTCGCGCTGCCGGCCGCGACCACGGCCGCGACCAGCTTCGGGTACACGTCCCGCTCGGCGTCCGTGCCGGTGCGCCTTGCGACGGCCACCGTCAGCTCCTGCTGGGCCGCCGCGTTGGCCTTCACGATCTCGCCGGCCAGTGCGGGTTCGGCCAGCATCAGCCGTACCCCCTCGCTCCACCGCTCGTTGTGCGGCGCGGAGCCGTCCGACGGTACGAACTGGCCCAGCACGGCGTGAAACAGCGCGTCCCACAGGGGTTCGCCGGCCGGGCGGGCGAGCAGGTCGTCGGCGACCCGGTGCATGCGTTCCAAGTGGCTGGCGGCGATCGCCTCCGCCTTGCCGGCGAAGTAGTTGCGGAACGTGCGGACGGAGACGTTCGCCTCCGCGGCGATCTGGTCGACCGTCACGTCGGCCCAGCCGTGGATGACGCACAGGCGGATCGCCGCCTGGCTCAACGCGACCCGGGTCTCCCGCTTTTTGCGTTCGCGGAGGCCGGGTTCGGGTTCGGGTTGGGGTTCGGGCCGGGGCTGACCGCTTGCGCGGGGCTCGTCTTCGGGTGCCATGCGGGCAGCCTAGGATAAACTTGCCGCCGCGGCAAGATTGCCTTGGCGGCAATAATTTACCGGGCGGAGGTGCGCGGTACGGAGTGGGGTCGCATGCCGGGGCACGGCGCGGCTATCGCTGGGCGCCAGAGCTTCGCCGGGGGTGTTGCGACCCGGGCGAGGCTCTGGGGGAGAGCGGCGCCGACAAGCCCGCCACCGGGAGGTGGTCCCTCAGCCGACGGGACGGGGCGCCCGGGGGGTGCGCTACGCGATCCGCGCGAGATCGGAGGCATGGACGCTGCCGAGCAGACGTTCCCCCTTGATCCAGCGCTCGACCTCGTCGACGGCGTAGGCGCCGAGCCGTTGGACCTCGCTGCCCTGGCACCCGGCGATGTGCGGGGTGACGAGGACGTTCCGCATGAGGAGAAGCGGGTGGCCGTGGGGGAGCGGCTCGGGCTCGGTGACGTCGAGGTAGGCGTCGATCCGCCCGGTTCCGCACTCACGCGTGAGCGCATCCGTGTCGACGAGCCGCCCCCGCGCGCTGTTGATGACGGCCGCGCCGTCCCGCAGGAGGGCGAGTCGCTCGGCGTTGAGCAGGTGGTGGGTCTCCGGCAGATCGGGCGCGTGCACGGTGACGATGTCGCTGCGCCGGCAGAGGTCGTCCAGGTCGACGAGGGTGACCCCGAGGGCGTCGGCCTCGGCCGCGGTGACGTACGGGTCGGCGAGGAGCACCCGGAAGCCCGCCGCGGCGGTGAGCAGGCGGGTGATGACGCCCCGGCCGATGCGGGAGGCGCCGATCACGCCGATGGTCGCACCGTCGGCACCCTGCCGCAGATGGAAGACGGGCTGCCGTCCGGCGACGTACTCCGCGGCGGTGCCGAGCGCGCGGTGCGACGCGAGCCAGATCGTGGCCATGGTGTATTCGACGACCGGTGCCGCGTTGGCGTCGGCCGCCGAGGAGACGGCGATGCCGCGTGCCCAGACCTCGGGGGTGGCATGGCCGCGTACGCTGCCGGCCGCGTGGATGGCGGCGGCCAGCAGGGGCGTGCGGTCGAGCGTCGTGGCGTCGAGCACCGGGCAGCCCCAACCGGTCAGCAGCAACCGGGCGTTGGCGAGGGCGTCGGCCGCACCGGGGTCGGCCGGGTCGGTGACCGGCTCGGGGTGGACGTCGGCGAGCGAGTCGAGCCGGGCGCGCAGCGGGGCGGGCAGGACCAGGTCCAGGACATCCGGTCGCATCGCCAGCACCAGCTTCGGCCGCTCCGCCATGTCTGCTCCTCGCGTGTGGTGGTCGTGCTCGTGGTTTCCGGTGGTGCCTGTTGGGTCCGTCGTGCTCGTCGTGCCCGCAGCCGCGTGGCGCCCGCTGTGTCCAACGCGCCGGCCGCGTAGGCGAACTCGGCAGGCCCGCCAGACCTACCGGCTGCACCCGATCCGCCCTGCCCGCCGGGCCCGCCGCGCCGGACGGACCTACCGGATCGGTCGTGCCACCGGCGGACACTCCTGCTCGCCCGACAGCTCGTGTAATCGGTTACTTCATACTGCCCAAAGCCTAGGTCGACGCCCATGCGGCGTCAACGCCCGCCGCCGGCGCCCGGCGTGCCAGGCCGCCCGATTCGACCGTACAGTGCGCGAAGTTCGGCCAATACCGGGAGTTGTGCTCCGATCCGGGGCCGCTGCGTGGGGGCTTGGCCTGGCGTAGTAACCGGTTCAGATTCCGCGTTGCCTCAAGCGTCGAGGAGGACGCGATGGCGACTGCCGAACGGGACGCCGCCGGCCGCGCAGGGGTGGTCGGCGCGTGCGGCGTACGAGGGGGGCCGGCCGTGCGGCCCGCGGCTCCTGCCGTAAACGGTTGCGGCGGGAACTGGTCCTGCTGCTGCTCATGGGCCGGGGCTGGTCTACTTCCTGGTCTTCCGGTACGGCGCCATGACCGGAAACGTCATCGTGTTCAAGGGCTACGTGCCCTTCGACGGGCTGCGGGCCGGCGAGTGGGTGGGGATCGCCGATTTCCACGCGATCCTGGCCGCCCCGGCCTTCTGGCGCGCGGTTGTCAACACCCTGTGGACAGTGCTCCTCCAGCTCGCCTTCTTCTTCCCCGTCGCCACGGCCGCCACCCACGGCAGGAAGTACGGCCTCGGCTGGTCGATGCCGCTGCTGTACGGGACCGACGTGCACACCATGGCGTTCGGCGCCCGGTGGTGGCCGGGCGCAAGCCGATGCGCGCCCGGGACGACGCGGTCAGGAAGATGCGCGCAGGGCCTGGACCGGATGGCGGAGGAGTTCGCCAAGGACGATGCGGCCGACCGATGAGCGCGCCCGGCGCCCGGCAGGGCACCAGTACGCTGGGCGGCGGCGCGGTGGCGCGCGGTGGCTGCGACGGACTTCGGATGGCGGGAATGGCGGAGAGTTCACCAGGGCCGGGCGCGGCGTCGGGCGCGGGGCATGGCGCGGCGGGTCGCGGCAGCGGCAGGCGCACCATCCGCGATGTCGCCGACCGCGCGGGCGTGTCCGTCGCCACCGTCTCCCGGGTGCTGGCCGGCAACTACCCGACGTCCGCCGCTGCCCGCACCAAGGTGCTGCGGGCCGTGAAGGACCTCGACTACGTCATCGACGGCCGGGCCCGGGCGCTGGCCGGCACCGGCCCGAGGACCGTCGCGGTGATCGTCTCCTCGGTGGACAGCGCGTTCTACGCCGGCGTCGCGCAGGGCGTGGAGCAGGAGGCGGCGGCCCGGGGTCGGCTGTGCATGGTGTGCAGCCACGGCGGGGACGAGGCGCGCGAGCTGGCGCTGGTGCAGATGATGCGCGAACAGCGCGCCGAGTTCGTGGTGCTGGTCGGCGGCGCCGTCGAGGACGACCGCTACCGGGCCCGGCTCACCGAGTACGCGCACGGCCTGGCCGCCGCCGACTCCCGGCTGGTGCTGTGCGGGCGGCCCGCGCCCGGCCCCGACACGCCGGTGCTGGTGGTCGAGTACGACAACGAGGCCGGCGCGTACGCGGTCGTCAGCCACCTGCTGTCGGCCGGGCACCGCGACATCCTCTACCTCGGCATGATGCCGGGCCACTCGACCGTCGAGCCGCGGATCGCCGGGTACCGCAGGGCGCTGGCCGACCACGGCCTCGGTCCGGCCGCCGAGCGGATCGAAGGGACTGGCCTGGGCCGCGCGCACGGCTACGCGGCGATGCGGCAGATCCTCGCCGACTGCGGTGGCCGCCCGGAGTTCACCGCGGTCTTCGCCGGCGACGACCAGGTCGCGGCGGGCGCGATGGCGGCGATGCGCGAGTACGGCCTGCGCACCCCGCAGGACGTCTCCGTCGTCGGCTACAACAACGATGACCTCGCCCAGGATCTCAACCCGCCGCTGACCACGGTCAACATTCCCGCGTACGAGCTGGGCCGGGAGTCGGTGCGGCTGGCACTCGCCGAGAAGGCGGTCCGGGGCGAGGGCGGCGGCTCGGGCGCGCTCGCGCAGAGCCGCCATCTGCTCGGCACGCACACGGTGCTGCGCGAGTCGGTGGCCCCGCCCCAATCGCGGGACTGAGCGGGCCGCCGGGGGAGCGGCCCGGCGGTCGCGGGACGTGGGCGCGCGGCACTCGGGCGCCCGGGACCTGGTCGCCCGTCCGGGCAATGCGGCGCCCGGCTCAGCGGATGCGGACCGCGTCCGGCACGGCCGGCGGGAGCGCGTCGGCGGTCGCGTCGCCGAGCGCCAGCCGCATGTCCGCCTGCTGCCACAGCGGTGACTGCCAGCGGGCGGTGCCCTGTTCGGGCGAGCGCAGCACCGCGAGGGTCGGCAGTCCCGCGGCGTGCCCCTCGGCGAGGAGCACGGGCAGGTCGGGGACCGGGGCGAGCGCGGCGACGTCGTCGAGGACGAACGTCATTGGTGGGTCGAGCCGACCGGCGGGTGACCTTGCGGCCATGCGCCGGCCGTGCTCGACCACGCTGGAGACGAGTGCGGTCAGCAGGGGCATCGCACCCGGATGGGAACGCGGGTCCTCGATCCGTTCGCCCACCACATAGAGCGTTCCCCGTTCTGAGGTGAACGACTCCAGGTCGAGGCCACCGGACTTGGCGGGTGTGCACGCGTCGCGGATGTGCACCGAGTTGAGCGGTTCGAGGGTGTGCCGGATCAACGCCTGTGCGGCGTCGCGGCGTTCGGGGTGCGCGTGCAGCACCGACTCCAGCTCGCCGCTCCAGCCGTACGCGGCGTCGCGGTCGCTGCGCAGCACCCGCACCGCCTCCCCGGCGCTCGCCCCGCCGGCCGCCCACCGCTGCACCTGCCGGAACGGCCGCCCGTCCACGGCGGCCGCGTGCAGCCAGCAGCGCAGCAGCGTCACCGCCGCGTCGTGCACGATCGCCTCGTCGGCGCGGGCGGTACGCAGCGGTGCGAGCAGTGCGGCCGCGCGTATCCGGGCGGTGTCCGGCCGCTCGCATCCGCCGTGCGGCGCCCACCGCAGCCGCCCGGGCACGTCCACCAGGTGCGCCGGGTCGAAGACGTGCACCGGCCCGAGCTTCGCCCGGTTCCCGGCCGTCTGGTGGTAGGTGTCGGGGTCCGCGGTGGTCACCACCACCGGCCCGGCCGCGGCCAGTACGGCCGGCTGCACGACCCGCTTGGCCTTGTCGCCGCGCGGCGCGGCGAACAGCGCGTAGGTCCGGGTGACCTCGCCGTCGGCGAGCGCGGCCAGCGGGGCGGCGGCCGGGACCGGCGGTGGGGGAGTGGCCGCCGGTGACGCACCGGCGGGCACCAGGTCCTCGGTGTGCACCGGCGGGAACTGCGTGGTGGGCTCGTCCTCGGCCCCCGGCGCCCCGGGCGGCACCGCACGCGGCACCGTACGGAACCAGGCGTCCAGGCTCTCCCCGCCGGAGCGGGCGTACGGCTGCGGGGCGGCGTGGTGGCGCGGCTCGGGCACGTCCGCGGGATCGGTGCCGGTCGTGCCGGTCGTGCCGTCCGAGCCGAGTTGCTTCCCGGCCGCGAGCGCCGCCTCGTCCTCGGCGCCGTCCTGCGACTCGTACCCGAACTCGTCGTCGGCCGCGGCGGGTTCCGGCCCGCGGGCGGCCCTGGCGCGGCGGGGCGCCCGGGTGCGCGGCGTGCGCGGCGGGCGCTTGCCGCGCAGCCGCGCCACCGCGTTCAGCAGCCACACCACGAAGGCGAACAGCACCACGATCTGCCCGATGAGCACCCACCAGAACAGCTCCGCCCCCGGCAACTGCCCCTGCGGCACCTGCGGCCACGCGGCCGTCATGTCATGCGGCTGGGTGACCAGGTACCGCATTGCCCGTGGGGTGCGGGTGAAGTGCACGCCCTGCGGCCAGCCGCCGTGCGCGAGCACCGCGGAGATCCCCGTCGCCGTCCACACCAGCAGGGTCACGCCGAGCAGGAGGCCGATGATCCCGACGATCAGGCCGTCGGGCAGGCCCCCCGAACTCTCCTTCGTGCGCGCTGCCATGACCTCACGCCACCGCGTCGTCTGCCAGGTGCTTGGCGAGTGCGACCTGCGCCGCGTGCGCCTCCGCCCGGGCCTCGGCCTCCGCTTCCGCCTCGGCCTCGATCCCGGCCATGTGGTCCTGCGAGGACTCCGTCATCGCCCGGTCGGTGAAGACCAGCGGCCGTTCCGCCTCGGTGATCAGGTGCTTGACCACCTGTACGTTGCCGTTGACGTCCCACACCGCGATGCCGGGGGTGAGGGTCGGGATGATCTCCACCGCCCAGCGTGGCAGGCCCAGTACCCGTCCGGTGGCTCTCGCCTCGTCGGCCTTCTGGGCGTAGATGGTGCGGGTGGAGGCCATCTTGAGGATCGCCGCGGCCTCCTTGGCGGCGGCGCCGTCCACCACGTCGGACAGGTGGTGCACCACCGCCACGAACGACAGGCCCAGCCGCCGGCCGAACTTCAGCAGCCGCTGGAAGAGCTGCGCCACGAACGGCGAGTTGATGATGTGCCATGCCTCCTCGACCAGGAAGATGCGTTTCTTCCGGTCCGGCCTGATCCAGGTGTGCTCCAGCCACACACCCACGATCGCCATCAGGATCGGCATCGCGATCGAGTTCCGGTCGATGTGCGAGAGGTCGAAGACGATCAGCGGCGAGTCCAGGTCGATGCCCGCGCTCGTCGGCCCGTCGAACATCCCGCGCAGGTCGCCGTCGACCAGCCGGTCCAGCACCAGCGCCACGTCCAGGCCCCAGGCGCGCACGTCGTCCAGGTCGACGTTCATCGCCTCGGCGGACTCCTGCACCGGGTGCCGCAGCCGCTCCACGATGTCGGTGAGGATCGGCTGGCGGTCCGTCACCGACTCGGCGACGTAGGTGTGCGCGACTTTCAGCGCGAACCCGGAGCGCTCGTCCAGGCCGCGCCCCAGCGCCACCTCGATGATGGTGCGCAGCAGGGCGAGTTGCCCGGTGACGGTGATCGCCGGGTCCAGCGGGTTGAGTTTGATCCCGCCGTCCAGCGCAGCCATCGGGTCCAGCCGGATCGGGGTCAGGCCCAGCGCCTGGGCGATCAGGTTCCACTCGCCGACGCCGTCCTCGCCCTGCGCGTCGAGGACCACGACCTGCCGGTCCTTGAACCGCAACTGCCGCATCACATAGGTCTTCTCCAGCGCCGACTTGCCGTTGCCGGACTCGCCGAGCACCAGCCAGTGCGGGGCCGGCAGCTGCTGGCCGTAGAGCTGGAACGGGTCGTAGATGTACCCCTTCCCGGAGTACACCTCACGTCCGATGATCACACCGGAGTCGCCGAGGCCGGGCGCGGCGGTCGGCAGATACACCGCCTGCGCCTGGCCGGTGGACGTGCGGACGGGTAGCCGGGTGGTTTCCACCCGGCCGAACAGGAAACCGGTGAACGCGTCCGTGATCGCAGCCAGAGGGTCCAGCATGGGCATCGGTGGCCTCCTCCTCCGGGCGGGCTAGCGGCGGATGCCGGTAGCGAACGGCAACGTATTCACGAATGCCCGGTGGTGCTCACGATCGCACCATTCGAGCTTCAAATACGACTTACCGGCGGAAGCGCGGATGGTGCGCTTGTCGCGCGCCAGCGCTTCCGGGGAGCGCGCGGACACCGTGATGTAGCCGACCAGGTTCACCCCGGCCGCGCCACTGGCCAGATCCTCGCCGCGCTGGTCGATCCGGCCGTGGTGGGCCACGTCCCGCGGGTCCACCACCCGGTTCATCTTCGCGGCCCGGCTCGCCTCGGCGTCGTCGTTGGTCTTCTCCGTCAGCATCCGCTCGATCGCCACGTCGGTGGGCTCCAGGTCCATGCAGACCGCGACGGTGCGGATCACGTCCGGGGTGTGCACCAGCAGCGGCGCGAGGAAGTTGACGCCCACCGGCGTCATCGGCCACTCCTTCACCCACGCCGTCGAGTGGTGCCAGGGCGCGCGCGTGCTCGACTCCCGGGTCTTCGCCTGGAGGAACGTCGGGTCGGTGGCGTCCAGTTCGGCCGGCCACGCGTTGCGGCGGGTCATCGCCTGGATGTGGTCGATCGGGTGGTCCGGGTCGTACATCGAGTGCACCAGCGACGACAGCCGGGCCTGGCCGAGCGGCTGCCTGACCCGGATGTCGGCCTCGGCGAGGCGGGCACAGATGTCGTTGAGCTCGCGGGCCATCACCGCGGCCAGACCGGCGTCCTTGTCCACCCGGGTGCCGCGGGACACGGTCGCATGGGCCATCGCGTTGCCCTCGGCGGCCAGTTCACGGGTGAAGTGCATGCACGCCACCAGGTAGGCGCGGTGCTGCTCGGAGGAGGTCGACACCATCGACTGGAGCTGGTCGTAGGAGTCCTGCAACCAGCGTGGCGCGTCCGGCTCGCCGCGCTGCGCCACGTCCTTGGCGTGCGCGTCCGGGTCGGCGGGCAGCGTGCGGGCCAGCATCTGGAGCCGCGTCACGAAGCCGTCGCCGTTGGCCACATGCTTCAGCAGGGTGCCGAAGCGTTCCACCAGGGCTTCTTGGTCCTCGCTGTCGCGCAGGCCCACACCCGGGCCCTCGATCTCGATCGCCGCGGTGACCGTACGCCGGTCCACGTGCAGCAGCACCGCGATCTCGTCCGGCCCGAACGGCGCGGCCAGCCAGGTGATCCGCCCGATGCCCGGCGGCGGACCGATCTCGATCTCCCGCCCGTCCATCTGGGTGCCCGCCTCCTGCGCCGAGGACCGGTACGCCGGCGAGACCCGCAGCATCCGCCGGTAGGCCCGGTTGATCTCGAACCAGCGGTAGAACGTACGCCGCCGGTAGGGCATGTACACCGCGGCCAGCGCCAGCACCGGCCAGCCGACCAGGCCGACGATGCGCAGCAGCAGCACCGGGATCAGCAGCCCGGACATCATGCCCAGCGCCGCCCCGACGATGATCAGCGAGATCTCGCCGGTCTCCCGGTTCTTGCCGACGATGGCGTTCGGCCGCGCCTTTCCGATCAGATACGTGCGGCGCGGCTGGGCGAACGGCTGGGTCGTCACCGGCGCTCACCTCCTTGGGAAGAGCCGTTGTTCGAACCCGACGCCGGTCCGCGGCCGGAGCCGGACCGGTACGGGGAGCCGCCGAGCGGGCCACCGCCGCCGGAGCCACCGCTCGGGCCGCTGCCGGAACCGCCACCCGAGCCGCCGGAGCCGCTGCCGCGGCTGCTGTGCGCGGCCATGCCGCCGGCCACCGGGTTGGCGGGCTGGCCGCCGCCCTGGGCCTGCTCCTGCGGGCCGCCGCGGGCGCTGTGCGTGGTGATGCCCTGCCGGACCAGCGCGGCCGGCGAGGAGATCACCGCGGCCGCGGAACTCTGGCCGCTCGCCTTGCGGTTGTTGCGCAGGTTCACCACGTCGTCGCCGAAGCCGGGCACGAACCGGTAGATCATCGCGCTGGCGAAGATCGCCAGCAGGATGATCGCCAGGCCCGACACGACCGCGGAGAACGAGTTGGGGCCGTTCTTCGACCCCGACAGCGCGCCGGCCAGACCCAGCACGATCACGATCACCGGCTTCACCAGGATCACCGCGATCATGATGCCGGCCCAGCGCCTGACGTGGTGCCACATGTTCTTGTCCACCAGGCCCGCGTACACCGCGGTGCCCAGCAGCGCGCCGACGTACAGCAGCGCCGCGCGGATCACCAGCTCCAGCCACAGCACGCCCGCGGCCAGCACCGACACCAGCGAGACCACGATCAGCATGACCGGGCCGCCGCCGATGTCGGTGCCCTTCTTCAGGGCGCCCGAGAACGAGCCGAAGAACACGTCGGTGTTCGACTTCGTGCCCGACGAGATCACGTCCGTCACCGCGTCCGTCGCCGAGACCACGGTGTAGAGCACCAGCGGGGTGAAGGCGGAGGCCAGCACCGTCAGCCACAGGAAGCCGACCGCCTCGGTGAGCGCCTCCGTCATCGGCGCCCCGCGCACCGCGCGCTTGGCCACCGCCAGCAGCCACAGGATCAGGGTCAGGATCGTCGAAGCGGCGAACACCACGGCGTACTGCCGCAGGAACTCGGTGTTCGTGAAGTCCACCTCGGTCGTCTTCGTCACCGCCGTGGAGAGCTTGTCGATCGTCCAGGAGGCGGCTTCGGCGCAGCCCTTGCCGAGGGAGGTGAGGGGGTCGAGGCTGCTGGTACCGCCGTCGCCCTTCGGTGCGACGGGGGTCGTGCCGCTGTTGCAGTAGTCCTTCGTGGGCCCTGACAGCAGGTTGCAGGTGTTGTCGGACGCGGACGCCGATGGTGTCGGCGTCGGCGTGGCCGAAGGGTCCGCCATCGCGCGCGTCGCGACGGTCCACAGCGCCGTCTGCAGGGTGAGGACGACTGCGGACAGGGGAAGGAGCCGGGCGCGGCCGCTACCTCGCATAGGTGAACCCTCCGTACTGCTGTACGGCACCCGCGATCTGGTCCGCCGTGGCGATCTGCTGGTCCCCGCTGACCGGCGCGGGCCCGTCCTTCTGGCTGGACGAGGCGATCTTCCAGTCCCCGCCGCCCTTGCCGCCCGCCGAGCCCGAGGCGTCCCACGCCAGTTGCTCGGTGATGGTGAACCAGGAGGCCGTGACCGGCTTGGTGGAGTCCTTGCCGGCCAGGCCGGCCAGCGCGGTGCACCAGACCTCGACCGTGGCCGTGTCAGCGGTGCTCGTGGTGGTCTTCGTGCCGACCGGGATCGTCCGTGAGACGAGCGTCAGGCCCTGCGGTGCGGAGCCGTCCGGGTTGAGGCCGAGGGCCTTTATCGCGCCCGTGGAGTACGCCTGGTCGAGCGAGCCCTGGAGGGTCGTGGTCGCCGAGGGGGCGTACACGGCCGCCACGATCCGGTGCCGGGCGGCCGTGTTGAACATGTCGACGCCGCCCAGCGCGACCGCGTAGTTGGCCGCCGCGGACTGGGCGCCCTGCTGGGTGTGGACGAACCCGGCCGGGATGCCGCCGGACTTGCCGGTGACGGGGCGTTCGCCGGTGGGCGCGGTCGCGGAGGTGGAGCCCTTCGCGGAGGAGCCCGCGCCGCTGCTCCGGCCGGACCCGGCGTCGTCGGTGGAGGACGAGGATCCGCCGCCGCGGGTGGCGAACGCCAGCGCCGCGATGAGCACGACGACGACGCCGACCACCGTGACCAGCGCACGCCGCGGCTGCGGGCGCCGCCCGGCCTGGCTGTGGCTGCCGTGGCCCTCGGGCATCCGGGTCCGGGTCGGGGGGCCGTCCTGGCCGAGGCTCATGGTGCGGTCGCCCCCCGGGGTGCCGCGGGCACGGCGCGGCGGCGCGTGTCACGGCGGAGCGTGTCGCGCAGGACGACAGCGCTGCTTGGTTGAGTGGGCATCAGCACGCAGCCTCGGTCGGGACGGTGGAGCCTGGGACGGGCTCCGGGAGGGGAACAGTGGCACCCGGAGGTGCCGGGAGGACGGTCCGGCGGTTCCGGTCGGGCCGGCTAGATCGCCATCCCGTAGACGATGGTGAACAGCGTGCCGAGGGAACCGATGATGAACACGCCGGTCAGGCCGGCGATGATCAGTCCCTTGCCCTGCTCCGCGCTGAAGGTGTCGCGCAGCGCGGTCGCGCCGATCCGCTGCTTGGCCGCGCCCCAGATGGCCAGGGCCAGGCACAGCAGGATCGCCACGGCCATGACCACCTCGACCATCACACGCGCTTCGTTGCCGAGGGAACCGAAGGGTCCCCAGTCCGGGGCGATGCCACCGATGATGGTGTTGATGTCGCCCTTCGCCGCTGCCAGAAACATGTAACTCACCACCCCGCTCGATCAGTTGACTCCCTCGCCGGGGCGCAAGGGGCCATCATCTATCTTGACGGAGGAATCCGCTGTTGGATGTCGACTGGGCGACTTTCTCGGCGGATTGTCCGTGTGATCCGGCCCGCAGGCGCCAGACTGGTGACGGACCGGTGTTCGAGGGACACAGATGACTACTGTGTGTATCACGAGCATCACCGTAGGGCAACGAAGAGGGTGGGATCGTAGAAGGATCGGAAGGGTGGGGACCTCGTGCGCCGGATCTGGCTCATCGTCATCATCGCTCTGGGCCTGTGCTTTTCGTTCCTCGCGCTGCTCGTGGTGGGCACCTTCTCGGCCGCCGCGGGGCTGACGGACGACGAGAACGGGCAGGCGGTGACTTTGGCCAAGGGTTCGGTGCCGGCCGAGTACCAGCCGATCGTGGCGAAGTGGGGCAACCTGTGCCAGGCGCTCAACCCGGCGCTGCTGGCCGCGCAGCTCTACCAGGAGAGCGGGTGGAACGCGCACGCGCAGAGCGGGGCCGACGCGCAGGGCATCGCGCAGTTCATCCCGGGCACCTGGGCCACCCACGGCATCGACGGCAACGGCGACGGCAAGGCCGACGTGTGGGACCCGCAGGACGCGATCCCCTCGGCCGCCACCTACGACTGCCAGCTCGCCGGCTACGTGAAGAACGTGCCGGGTGACAACACCGACAACATGCTCGCCTCCTACAACGCCGGCTCGTACGCGGTGATCAAGGCCGGCGGCATCCC
>NZ_JACEGK010000169.1:0-13944 GCF_056859195.1 Streptomyces sp. NH27 | reverse complement strand
ATCTCACCCCGCCGCGCCCCGCACGCCCCACCGACCCCACTGGTTTCCGTCCGGGCGGCCGGTCGTCCCGGCGGGCCCCGGCCACCCGGCCACGCCCGGCCGAACCGCCGCGCCCGGTCCTGCACACAGTCCCAAGTGGGTTGCGAGCCCGGCGCTACGAGCCCGCTGCCCTGTTCCGAGGTCAGCGGTTCGTCGAGCGGCGTACGAGGGCCATGACCGCTTCCTCGGGGACGGAGGCCCGCTTCACATCGCCGAGCCAGAGCGGTTCGCTGTCGCGATCCGGTGTCAACCACACCGCCAGCAGCCGTCGCCGGCCCTCTTCCGTGCCGTGTATCTGGTAATGCCGGACGTCGGACCAGAGGATGTGCCTCTCCCCGTGCCACCTCGGCGCCCGGATACCCGCAGCGGAGAGCTCGGCCGGCCTGCCGAACCACCATCCGATGGCCAGCAGTGCGAACGAGATCCCGACCACGGCCAGACCCAGGACGAGCAGGGTTCGGGCGAGCAACTCGGTGAATCCGCCGTCGGCACCGGGCAAGCTCGCTCCACCGGCCAGGGCGACCGTCAGCCCGAACCCGCAGGCGACGACGAGTAATCGGGACAGCGGGCGCTCGAACCCGCCGGAATGCCCCAGCATGACGGAGCCGTCGTTCGGAGCTTCGTGACCGTCCATGTCCGTGGACCCCCTTCGCCGCCTTGTGCGGCAAGGCCAGGATGCATCTTTCACAGGCATTCACCTTGCTCGGCAGCACGGAGGAGGCGTACAGCGAGCAAGACGCCGTACGCGCGCTTACCCGGACGCCGTCCGTGACAAACCGGGCCCGGCCTACCCGTCACCGGCGTAACCCCGCAGTTCCACAAGGAGACGCGTCCGCTCCGGGCAACACGGGAGGAAGGCGCCTTCGCCTGCCTCGCGTCCACCTGGCTGTGGGGGTGACCGCCGTCCTTCGTGGGAACGCCGTCCGGTGTGTCCCGCTTGAGCTTGACCCAGCGGGCTTGAGGGCATGGGAGCGGTGACAGCCGCCTCGTTCCTGCCCGGCTCGCTCACCCCGCCGGAGCGGCTCCCATCCTGGGCTGCTCCGGCGCTGTCCGTTCCGTCCCCCACCGTTTTCGTTCGAGGGCGACGAGGGGGCAGTTGAGCGCGTCGGCGATCTTCGCGAGGTTGGCCGGAGTGGCGCTGCGCCAGCCGGATTCGATCTCGCCCATCAACTGCTCGGATATGCCGATGAGTTCGGCGAGTGAGCGTTTGGTCAGTCCGGCCTTCTCCCGTGCCCAGGTGATCGCCTCGGGTTCGTGGTGGAGCCGTTTCGTGCGCCGGCGGCGGGCTTGCCGTTGCCCGGCCGGCGGGGCGGTAGGGCTCATGGCGGAAGTCCCTTTCCCTGGTGGTGCGGTGCTCAGCGTGGTGCGGTGCTCGGCACGTTCGGCGTTCAGCCGGCGGACGTGTGCTCGTCCCGCGCCGCGTGCAGGAGCGTCAGGGTTTCCGCGGGGGTGAGGGCGGTGTCCCGCAGCAGGTCGAAGGCGAGCCGCAGCGACTCGACGTCTTCGGGTTCTTCGACGAGGTGGCCGCTCCAACTGCTCTGCGTGTAAGCCAGGGTGCGGCCGTCCTGGAACACGATGAGTTCCAGGGAGCTGCGGATGTGGTGCGGGCCGGTCCCGAACGGCACGACGTGCAGGGAGACATCGGGTCGCTGGGCCGCCGCGATGAGGTGTTCCAGTTGCGCGGTCCACGTCTGCGGGTCCCGCGCCTTGCGCCGTAGCACCGACTCGTCGATCAGGGCCCGGTAGTGCACAGGGTTCGGACCGGTGAGACGGTCCTGCCTGCCCAGCCGCGCCGCGACCTGCGCGGCCAACTTCTCCACACTGCGCGGGCGCGCGGTACGCAACTGCTCCTCGGCGTAGGCCGGCGTCTGGAGCAGATACGGCACCGCGCTCACCGCGTACTCCTGGATGCTCACCGCGTCCGCCTCCAACGGCGCCAACCCCAGGAACGGCCGCTCCTTCGCCTCCCGCTTCGCCAGATGCCACAACCGCACCAGCAACGTCCCCGTCCCGTACACCTTGTCCAACGCCGCAGCCGCCTCCACGGTCCCCAACCGCTGCCCCCGCTCCAACCGGTGCAGATACGACTGCTCGTACAGACACGCCTCCGCGAGCTGCATCAACGTCATCCCCGACTGCTGCCGCCGATACGCCAGTTCACTCGCGTACAACTGCTGCGCCGACAACCACTCCCAGTCGATACGTTCCTGGCTGCTGCTGTCATTGTTCGTGCTGCCCATACGGATTTCCTCTCTACGGTTCCACGGTGTCGGTAGTGGTGATGCGACGCACGGCCAGGGGCGCGGTAGTTCGGCGTGGCCGGCCGCCAAGTCCCCTTGTCCGGACTCGAACCGGAGTCATCGGGCCTGCCCGCACGAATGAACGGAGAGGTGCGGTGCGGCCCGGGCTCTGCCTGACTGAGTTACAAGGGGAAGTTCACGAATCAAGGGGATGAATCAACGGGCGGTGTCTTCCACCGGTTCTACTCGGTCCTTGTTGCCGGGCAGGTCCAGCAATGCGCCACGGCTGTCCGCCACCCGCAGCGCATCCGACAGCGCGGTACACAAGTGCGTGATCATGCCGTGGAGTTCGATCTCCGAGGGCGCCGCCTCCCGGAGTGTCCTGCGGACGAAGCCCAGCAGTTCCCGGCCCATCCCGAGCTGCACCGACTCCATCTCATCGGCCAACCGCCACAGCGCCGATGACGTGTTGCGTACATCCGAGGGCAGGTAGCAAGCACGTCCGTCCGGCCCTGGCCAGGGAAGCATTCGCACCCTCACCGCACGTCCCCGCATGCCGGTGGCCTCTCATTCCGCATTCGTCGGCTCAAACATGTCCTCGTACTGAACGACCAGGACCGCATAGACTCTCGCATGCCCGCCTGCCTTTGTCGGGTTGTCCACGCCCCGGGACCAGCGGTCACGCGGTCGCCGGGGTCCGTACGTTTGCCATCGAACTACCTCAACTCCATCCGGAGAGGGGCCGGACAAGGGGCCAGGGGAGGGGCCAGAATGGGAACGAGAGGGGGCCAGCATGAGCGACGACGACCGGCGCCGGCAGTTCGGCGGATACCTCGCGGAACTGCGGAGGCAAACCGGTAGCTCACAGAGTCAGTTCGCAGCACGCCTTTCGGAGTTATCCGGAACGAAGTCGGTCACGCGCCATGAAGTCTCGCGCTGGGAACGAGGCGAACGAATTCCTGACGCGTGGCTGTCCGACATCGCCCGTGCGCTCGGCGCACCTCTGGCCGAGTTGGAGCGTGCCGCCGAGTGCACCCGCGGCAAGAAAGTGGCAGTCGGCAGGCCGCTCGACCCGTCGGCCCCACTTCCCGTTCACGCTGTCCACCCGGCGTCAACGGCCTTTACCGTTGACGATGACGACCTGATGGACACGGTGACCAGCGGAGAGGAGGGCGCGGAGGTGGACAGGCGGAAGTTCCTCGGAGTTGTGGCGGTGGCGGCGACGGGTTCAGGAGCGTTGTCGGGCATCGCGGAGGCGCGCCAGGACATCGACTCTGCCCTGTCCGGCTCGGATGTCGGCGATCTCGCTTACCTGGAAGGCGCATTCGAGCGGCACCGGGGCGGCTACCGTGGCCGTTCTCCGGCGGTCGTGCTCGGGCAGATGCGCGACGACCTCGATCTGTTGCGCGAAGTGCTGAACCGTCCCCACACAGCCGAGACCCGGACTTCTCTCACTCGTACCGCCGCGGGCATCGCAGGTCTGGTGGCGATCATCCAGCACGATCGCAACGACCAGCGCGAAGCCCATCGATGGTTCGCCACTGCCACACGAGCCGCCCGGGAATCCGGTGACCGCCAGATGCTTGCCTGGACGCTGGCTCGTCACGCCATGGTCCCTCTCAACTACGGCGCTCCGGAAGCCGCGGCTCAACTCTCTTACCAGGCCCGCGTTGCGGCGGGCACGAAGCCGTCCGCCGCAGCGGCGCTCGCCGCTGCCGTCACCGCGCGGGCGCTTGCCTCGAACGGTGACCGGCAGGGCGCGCTACGCGGGGTGGCGGACGCGCGATCCCTGGCGGAGCACCTGGACGGTTCACAGGCTGCCGACACCTGGTTCGGCTATCCCTTGCAGAAGCACCACGTGCATCTTTCACAGGCATTCACCTTGCTCGGCAGCACGGAGGAGGCGTACAGCGAGCAGGACGCCGCACTCGCGCTTACCCGGACGCCGTCCGTGATGACCCGGGCTCTGCTGGACATTGACCGGGCAACCTGTCTGAGCGTCGACGGCGAGCCCGGAGCCGCGGTCGAGAAGGCCGCGGGTGTCTGGGAGACGTTGCCGGAGGCGTACCGCAGTGGGCTGGTACGGGAGCGGGCATCGGCCCTCTGCGACACGATCGCCCAGACAGCTCCGGAACTGTCCCAGGATCTACATGCCGCGCTCGTTCAGCTCAGTGGCAGGCCGACCGCACCGCTTCCCAGGACCGCGACCTGACCGCCACCGACTACGTTCATGTCTGAGCCGACGGCGTCCACCTGCGGATCCGCCCGGAAGAGGCGAAGGCGCCCAGTCCCATCCCAAGGGCCTATAAAACACCCTATATTCGAGGCCATGGAGGAAGCTTCCGGACCTCTGTGGTCCCACCCGCAGTTGGCAGCGGCGATCGCCAGTGAGGACTGGGGCGCCGTTTTCCGCACCTACCGAATGCTCGCTGGGTTGAGCCAGACCAAGCTGGGTGAACGCACTGGCCTCGCCCAGTCCGACGTCTCCGATATCGAACAACTTGGGACCGTCGTGGATCTGTACGCGGGCGCGCGCGGGCCGCTGAACGACCGTGTGGTCCGACTGGCTGCCGAGCATGCGCAGTTCCTCGCATGGATGGCAGGAGATCAGGACGACACGGCAGCCGCACTGGCCTGGTACGACCGTTCCCACGAATGGGCGCTGGAGGCCGGAGACGCCAACATGGCGGCCACGACGCTCAACATGAAGGCGCATCTCGCCTGGTCCAAAGGCCGCTCCACCCGTTGTGTGAACCTCGCGGAGGCCGCTCGCTGGTCCTTCACCGGCACATCGCGCGGCGTCCGAGGGATGGCTGCGCAAATGGCCGCTCGCGGGCACGCGTTGAGCGGCACGGTCGTGGAAACGCACCGTCTACTCGATGAAGCGCAGGACCTCATCAGGGGAGCGTCGGAATGCCCGGAGGACGAACCGGTCTGGATGTACTTCTACGACGAGACATGGTTCACGATGCAGCGCGGTATGGCGGCGCTGCACCTTCGCGACTGGTCGGCCGCCGTGGACCATCTCACCGTCGGGGTCAACGCGATGCCTGACACGTACCGGCGTGACAAGGCATGGTTCCGCGCCTGCCTTGCACACGCTCTGGCCGGAGCGGACGAACCGGGCGAGGCTCTGTCCGTGGCCTTGTCAAGCGTCCCCGACGCAGCCGTCGTCGGGCGTCCGCACTCATGGAACAAGCTGCACTCGACTGCCGCCACCCTGCTACGACGGGGCGCGAAAGAAGGGCATCAGTTGGTAGGGGCCCTCAAAGACAACGACTGAGGTCTTCTCAACTCCGCCGGCGAGACGCAGCACGACATGCACGACAGCCTCGCAGATGTTCGACATGATGTCGGGCAACCCTCTCCCAGGCCGGCTCCGCTCCCTACTGGGCGACTTCCACCGGGACTTGATCACGCTGGCGCCGGACACCGCTCTCGCACGGGAGTGGGGCGATCGCTATCGACTCGAATGGATGAGGGCATGACCACTGCTTCCTTGGACCTGCGGCACTACACGCACGAGGACCTCCCGCGGATCCGGCAGACGTTGCTGGACGTGCATGCCGACGCGTACGCCGACGCAATGGACGACCCCTTCAACCAGCGCTTCGCCTGGTTCGTGGACCACTGGGGCGGCAACCCCGGCTTCGCCTGCGTCATCGGCTACGACGGGAGCGAGCCGATCGGCTATTCCTACGGCGCACCGGCGACCCCCGGACGGGAGTGGTGGCGCGAACACCTGGACCCGGTCCCCGGGAAGACCCGCACCTTCGCCCTCTCCGAGTTGATGCTTCGGCCGAGGTGGCGCAAGACCGGTGCCTCGGTGCAACTCCACGACACCCTTCTGGCCGCCCGAGGCGAGGATCTCGCCGTCCTCACCGTGGACACCGAACACCCCAAAGTGCAGGCGATGTACGAGTCGTGGGGCTACCGGAAGATCGGGGAGGACCAGCCGTTCCCGGACTCCCCACTCTTCGCCGTCATGATCACCGAACTCCCCATGGAGTAGCCCGATGAAGTAGCCCGAGAACGCGGCGGAGCTCCTGCCGGGGAGACTTGGACGGCACACCAACACCGCTCCCTCGATGGGTAGTTCATCGTGCCGGACTCGTTCGAGCGGCGGCCCGAGGGTACGCAGCCCGATCTGGTTCGACGCGGGGGAGACCTCGTAACGGCCCCGAGCGCGCCGGATGGCCGGCTGGTTCCTCTGACCAGCCCGGAGGCGTTGTGATGGGTGGTGCTCGGTCGGGATATTCGCTGGCCGCCGCTTGTTGATGGTGGTCATACTGCCGCGATGGATCCAGTGACTCTTGAGACCGACCGTCTGGTGCTGCGGGCCTTCACACCTGCCGACGTGGATGTGGTGTACGAAGCCTGCCAGGACGAGGAGATCCAGTTCTACACCCCGGTGCCGGTGCCGTACCGGCGTGCGGACGCGGAGAAGCTCGTCGGCGAGAAGCTGCCTGCTCAGTGGGCCGAGGACAGGGACTACACCCTCGGCGCGTTCCGCAAGGACACCGGCGCCCTGGTCGGCTCGTACTGCCTGACCCTCGTCAGCCGCGGCGTCTGGGAGCTTGGTTACTGGGCGGTCAAGGAACAGCGCGGACGAGGGTACTCCGTGGAGGCCGCTCGAGCCCTGTGCGACTGGGGCTGGGCCACCCTCGACGTTCACCGCATCGAGTGGTGGGCCATGGCCGGGAACACCGGCTCGCGTGCCGTCGCCGAGAAACTCGGCTTCACCGTCGAAGGGACGCTGAGCAAGCGCGGCATCGCCAACGACGGGAAGCCGCACGACTGGTGGGTGGGCGGACTGCTGAGGCCCTGATGCTCGGGCCGGTGCTTGGCCGGCAGGCCGCCTGCTGATCAGCCACCAGCCGACCCGCCACAGGCCAGCACGCCCGAACCTCAATCGCGGACCAAGTCGTAGGAGCGCACGAACTCGACGATCAGACGCTCGCAGGCTCGCTCGGCGAAGAAGCGTTCCATCGGGTCAACGACTTGAGCCGGCATCATCAATTGCTTCCAGCCCTTGATGGGGCACCGCGATGGTGTTGGCTCCCGGTTCCCCCCCGGCCCGTGAACGCGGCACCATCTTCGACGTGGCGTGGCAGTCGGAGCCGCTCGACGGGGCGCTGCCAGGGAAGGAAACGGGTGGGTGTGGCAATGGGTGATCGGGTACCGGGTCAGGGGACAACGGGCGATGGCACGCTCGGGCGTGGCGTCGAGATAGTCGGCGGTCCGTACGAGGGGATGGCCGCGACGCTGGACGGTGTCGAGGACGGACAGGTCTGGGCGCAGGTGTCCGTTTTCGGTCGGTGGACGCGGATTCCGCTGCGTCGTTGTCAGGTGGCCCTGCCCAGGGAACTGCACAGATTCGGCATGCACAGCACCCGGGCGCAGCCGGTCGATCTCGCCGAGCATCTTCCCGAGTTGCTGCCGATGGCGCGGACAACGACCCGGCTGCATCCGTGCCCGGGGGATCCGTCGATGTCGGACAGCTCGGTGGGTGGACCGCTGTTCTGGCCTGCGGCCGAGCCGTGGCCGACCTGCTCGATGCCCCATCACGGCCAGGTCGGCGTTGTCCGGGAGCCCCGGGGGCCGGTGCCGATGGTGCCGATCGTCCAGTTGTACGCGCGGGACGTTTCGGAGTTGCCGTTCGCGCCCGGGACGGACCTGCTGCAGGTTCTCTGGTGTCCGTTCGATCACCCGGATGAGGATGAGGATGAGGATGAGGATGAGGGCTGTTGGCCGCGGCCGGCACTGTATTGGCGCAACGAGGCCGCTGTCGGTGCCCGGCCGGCCTCCGGTATGCCGGAGCCGTCCGAGGGCGATCCGTCCGGGACGGTGCCGCGGCCGTGCCTCATCGATCCGGAGCAGGTCGTCGAGTACCCGAACCCCGACGAACCGGAGTGCCCGTCCGAGCGTCACAGCCGGATGGAGGCGATCGAGGCGGCCACCGGTTGGTCGTACTCCCGCCATCTGTCCGCGGCGCCGGGGGTGAAGGTCGGTGGTTGGCCGGGTTGGACTCAGCCGCCACGCCGGCCGGAGTGCGCCTGCGGTCGCCGGATGGAGCATCTGCTCACGGTCTCCAGCCGAGAGTACGACGTGGAAAGCGGAAAGCGCTGGGCGCCGATCCAGCACGTCGGCGTCGACATCGATCCGCGAGTCGACTCGATCGAACGGGGCTTCAGTCCCACCGACCTGTGCATCGGCGACATGGGTGGGATGTACCTGTTCATCTGCCCGAGTTGTCCGGGCACGCCTTGGGCGTACCGCTTCGACGGCTCCTGAACGAAACGGCCGTTCATGGACCGGCTGCGACATGAGGCCAAGTCGCGCCCCGTGCAATCCCGATGTCGGTGGGGGCAGCACCCTCGGGTCGCCCCGCGGTGATCAACCGGCCGAACTGCCGCGGGCTCGGCCGGGGAATGGGGCCAACCAGGACGGCTCCGACGCAGTGACCACGCCGAGGCCGTTTCAAGGGCGCCGTATCGGGGTGAAGCGGACAGGGGTGCCCGGGTGGGCCTGGGCGGCGGCGGGGAGGGCCGCGGCAGGGACGACGCCGATGACGGGGTACCCCCCGGTCGTGGGGTGATCGGCGAGGAAGACGACGGGCCGTCCGTCCGGGGGGACTTGGACGGCGCCCAACACCATTCCCTCGCTGGGCAGTTCATCGTGCCGGACCCGTTGGAGCGGCGGCCCGAGCGTGCGCAGCCCGATCCGGTTCGACGCGGGGGAGACCTCGTAGCGGCTGCGGGCGAGCACGCGGGCGGCGTCGGGCGCGAACCAGTCGTCGCGAGGCCCGGGCAGGATCGGAAGCACCAGTTCGGCCCCGAGCCCGCCGTACGGCAGCACGTCGTCTGCGTCGGAACGGCCCGAGCGGCAATGGCCGAGGAGGAGTTCGTCACCGTCGGCCAGGGGCGCGGGGCCGAGCCCCGACAGCAGGTCGGTCGCGCGGCTGCCCAGCACCTCGGGCACGTCCACGCCCCCCGCGAACGCCAGGTAGGCGCGCACTCCACGCACCGCCGCCCCTACGTCGAGGATCGCACCCGCGGGCACCAGCAGCGGCGCGCCCCACGCCACCGGGCGGCCGTCCACCCGGACCGGGCAGGCCGCGCCCGTCACCGCCGCGACCACCGGGCGCGAGACGCGTACCGCGCAGCCGTTCAGCGTGGTCTCCAGGCCGGCCGCGGCCGCGGGGTTGCCGACCAGGCGGTTCGCCAGCAGGTGCGCCGGCCGGTCGAGGGCGCCGGAGGTGGGTACCCCGAGGTGCGCGAACCCGGGCCGGCCGAGGTCCTGCACGGTGGTGAGGGCGCCGGCGCGTACGGCGGTCAGCGCGGCGGCGGTCATGGCGGCGGTCGCAGCGGGCGTCCCGGCGGCGGTCATGGCGCGGCCGTGAAGCGGACGTCGGTGCCGGGTGCGAGCAGGGCCGCGGGGTCGCGGTCCGGGTCCCACAGCGGCGCGTCCGTCGTGCCGACGATCTGCCAACCGCCTGGCGACGCACGCGGATAGACCCCGGCGTACGGCCCGGCGAGGCCAACCGAGCCGCGTGGCACGGCCGTTCGCGGGCTGGCCCGGCGCGGCACCGCCAACTCCGTCGGCAGACCGGTCAGATAGCCGAACCCGGGGGCGAACCCGCAGAACGCCACCCGGAACGCGGTCCCCGTGACGGTCGCCGCGACCTCTTCCGGCGACATGCCCCAGATGCCCGCGACCTCCGCCAGATCGGGCCCGTCGAACCGTACGGCCAACTCCACCACCCTCGTTGCCACGGGCACCAACGGCGGCACCTCCCAGCGCACCACGTCCGCCGCGAACGCCCGCGGGTCGGCCAGCCCGGCGACCAGCACCGTACGGGCCGCGGGCACCACCTCCGTCACCTCGCCCAACTCACCCGCCGCCCGCCGCCGTTCCACCTCCGCGTGCAGGGCCTGCGCCTGTTCCCCGTTCTCCACCTCGACCAGCACCGCGGCCGCGCCGGCCGGCAAAGCCCGCACCTTCATCCCCCTGCGGCCCGCGTCCGTACCCACGCCCGTATCCGCACCCATGCCCGTACTCACGCGAACGCCTCCACCCGCAGCCCCGCGTCCTCCAGCGCGCCGCGCACCCGCACCGCCAGGCGGGCCGCGCCCGGCGTGTCGCCGTGCACGCACAGGGACCGCGCCGCGACCGTGACCGGCTCCCCGGTCAGCGCCGGCACCCGGCCGTCGCGGGCCAGCCCGACCGAGCGGGCCACCACGGCGTCCGCGTCCTCCACCACCGCGCCCGGCTCGCGCCGCGACACCAGGGTGCCGGCCGCGGTGTACGCGCGGTCCGCGAACGCCTCGGGCACCGCCGCGAGCCCGGCCCGCTCCGCCGCCGCCAGCAGCCGCGAACCCGGCAGCCCCAGCACCGGCAGGGTCCCCGCCAGCCGTACGCCCGCCACCACCGCCTCGGCCTGCTCCGCGTCGTGCACCGCCCGGTTGTACAGCGCGCCGTGCGGCTTCACATACGCCAGCACCGCGCCCGCCGCCCGCGCGAACACCTCCAACGCGCCGATCTGGTAAGCCACTTCCGCCGCCAGCTCGTCCGCCGGCACATCCATCGCGCGCCGCCCGAAGCCCGCCAGGTCGCGGTAGGAGACCTGCGCGCCGATCCGCACCCCGCGCTCGGCGGCCAGATCGCACACCCGCCGCATCGTCGCCGGGTCGCCCGCGTGGAAACCGCACGCCACGTTCGCGCTCGTCACGACCGCCAGCAGCGCCTCGTCGTCGGTCAGCCGCCAGCGGCCGAAGCCCTCGCCGAGGTCGGCGTTGAGGTCGATCGCCGCTCGCGCCACCGCGTCCTGCGCCATTGCCTGCGCCATGATGATCCGCCCGGGTCCGTCGCCTCGCATCGGCCCGCCGATGCCCGTGGCACGATCATGGCAGCTCCGCACCGCTTCCACCCGGCACCGCCCGCCCCGTACGCATCCGTGCCGTTTCATGCGTTGTCGGTGGCACCGCATAATGTTGGGGCGTGACCACGACCGTCCCGTACCTTCCGCCGCAGCAGTCGCGGCAGCCGCCGCCGCAGCCGCTGCCGGGTGCGCCGCGCCCCGCGCCGGGCCCGGCGGCCGACGAGGGGCTGGCCCGCCGGCTGCGCGCGCTGGCCTGCACCGCGCCGCTGCACGACCTCGACACCCGCAAGGCGAACCTCGCCGGCGAGTACTCGGTGTACGCGATGGCCGAGGTGGCGCTGGCCGCGATCGACCTGGTCACCCTCAACATGGACTTCGACACCGGCGCCGACCACGACCAGATAGTGGCCAGACTGCTGCCCCGCGTCGCCGCCCAGGCCCCCGACCGCACCCTCGCCGAGCATGAGCGGGTGGCCCGCTGGGTGCTGGAGAACCTCATCAACGTCGGCAGTGCCGACCGCGGATTCCGCGCCGTCTACGGCACGTTCGGCGCCGACGGTACGTACATCCGGCGGGACTACGACTTCAAGCTGATCGAGGAGGTCGCCGGCACCGGCGGCAGCGTCTACCTGCGCACCACCGACGAGGCGGTCAACGTCTTGGTCGGCGCCCTCGACACCGACGTCACCAGCGCCCAGATCGCCGCCGAGGTCAAGCTCGAGGTGCTGATCAGCCGTGGCCGCCTTGCCGACGCCCAACTCGCCGCCGAGCAGGCCCGCTACCGCACGGTGCAGTACGCGGAAACCCTGCGCCGCACCCTGGAGGCCACCCGGCGCAACGTCCGCGCGGTCGACTGGCTGTGCCAGGTGCCCGACATGATCGCCGAGGCGCTCGACCACGTCGCGGACCGATACCGCCACGAGAACGCGATCCTCACCAACATCCGCAAGGCGCGCGACGAAGCGGAGGAGCCCGAGCACAAGCGGCGCGCCGCCGAGCTCGTGGACATCGTCAAGGACTGCATCCGCCGCCACACCCAACTCCAGTCCCGGCTGCTGGAGGCCGGGCCGCTCTTCCGCGCCGAGCAGGACCGGCAGGCGTTCGCCGCGCCCCCCGCCCGGGCCGGACTCGACCTGTACGGCCAGCTCGTCGCGCCCCTGCTGCCGCTGCCGGTCGAGCAGGCGTCCCGCGTCACCGACGCGTTCTTCGCCCGCGGCACCGGCCTGCGCACCCCCGGCGCCGTCCGCGTCACCGACCTGGTGGACCTCCTGCTCACCCCGCCGATCGAACGCGACCACCTCGGTGCCGAGATGCCCGAGCCCGACCTCGTCGCCACCCCCGACGACTCCCGGTTCAGCGATGAGCAACTGGAGTCCGCGCTCGCCCTCCTCGACCTGCCGCACGACGCGCCGCGCCGGCTGTCGGGACTGCTCGCCGAGGCCCGCCGGCAGGACCCCGACCTGCCGTACCTCGTCGCCCTCCTCGCCATCCACGCGGCGTCCCCGCCGGTCGGCACCGCACACCGGCAGGGCGAACCCCAACTGCTGTTCGCCGTGGACGACGGCACCGTGCTGGACGACCACGAGTTCGGCGGCGCGGACCTCATACTCGGCACCGCCCTGCTGACGGGAGGTGCTGATCATGACGGGTGAGGACCGCATCGGCCCGGCGGGCGGCGACATCCGTGGCCTTCGCGTCGGCCTCGGCCCCCGCATCCGTGGCCCCCGCATCCGCCGCCTGATGGCCGGCCCCGACCGCGGCCCGGGCCCCGGCCCCCGCAACGGCCCGCAACGCCCCACCGGCACCGCCCACCCGCACCCGACCCGCCCCCAGCACCCGGAGGAACGCACCACGTGATCACGGATCGGCAGGACGACACGCGGGAATCCGGCGAGGCGGACGCCCCGTCCCCCATCGTGCCCGGCGACGTCGCGGACGCCGCCCGCCTGGTCGGGTTCGGGTTGCAGCCCAAACTGGTCCCGGCCCGGGACACGGAGTACGCCGAACTGATCCGCCGCCACCGCGACGACCCGGCGTTCGCCCGGCTCGCCGACGCCGTGGCGGCCGGGCTCGGCCTGATCGTGCTGGAGGTGTCGCCCCGGGCGGGCATGGCCGTCGCCGCGGGCGAGGACTCGGTGTTCGCGGTCCGGATGGGCGACTACGCCCGCCGCGCCGCGTCCGACTCCGGGGACCGCTTCCTGCACGGCCTCGCCCATCTCGCCTCGGCCGCCCTCGCCTTCCCCCGGCCCGAGGACCTGGCCGACGACGGCTACATCGGCCGGATCACCGTGCACGGCGTGGACGCCTTCGTCCGGCAGGCGTGCCGTCGGCTGGAGGAGCGCGCCGACGAGAGCGGTGAGAACACCGACCCGGCCAGCGACGCCCCCGGCCTGGAGGCGGCCTGGCGGGTCTACACCAGGCGCAGCGCCACCGGCGCCACCAAGGACGCCCGACGGCTGGCCAGTTCGACCACCGGCATCATCGGCAAGGCCGTCGCGTTCCTGGTCGACTCCGGTTTCCTGCAACGCACGGGCGACGAGTCGGGCGGCACCTACCGCACCACCGCCCGCTACCAGCTCCAGGTCCGCGACATGGCGGGCAGCGCCGCCATGGCCGAACTCCTCGACCTCGGCGTCGTACCGGTCGGCGACGGCACTGCCACGCTCGTACCCGCGGCCGACGGCGAGGCCGCCGACCTCGCCGCCGACGCCGGCCTGCCCTTCCACGCCGGCACCTGACCCGTATCCCGGTCGGCCCGTCCCCATGGCCGCGCCGCCCGGGGAC